>NZ_JASJSU010000121.1:0-7761 GCF_030237045.1 Stenotrophomonas maltophilia group sp. Smal17 | reverse complement strand
GGGGCTCCACCCTCATACAGGGTCAGGCCAGGCCCTCTGCCTTCAGTGCGGCCTGCACGCCGGCGTCGGCGTCCATGCGCGCCTTGTAGGCGGCCAGGTTGTCCAGGCCGGACAGGTCGACCTTGGTGCCAGCGGCCCAGCGCAGGGTGATGTAGAAGTACGGATCGGCGTAACTGCGGAAACCGGCCAGCCACGGCTTGTCTGCCAGCTGCTTGTCAGCGGTTTCGAACAGGCCACGCAGGCGCTTGTGTGCAGCGGCGCGGATGGCGTCGAACTGGCTTTCGTCGGCGATGAACTTGCCCGGTGCGAACAGCGGCGAGAAGGCCGGATGCACGTCCGAATTGACGAAGGCCAGCCAGCGGGTGGCTTCGGCGCGCTGGCGCGGGCTGCCGTCACCACCGAGGCCGGCCTGCGGGTAGCTGTCGGCGATATAGCCCATGATGGCGGCGTTCTGCAGCAGCACGAAGTCGCCGTCGACCAGCGCGGGTACCGCACCGGCCGGATTGATCTTGAGGAATTCCGGACCCTTCAGGGTGTCCTTGTTCAGCAGTTCAACCTCGAACGGCTGGCCGGTCCACTGCAGGGCGATGTGGTCGGCGGTGGAACAGGCACCGGGCTTGCTGTACAGCTTCATGGGAACTCCAGGTGATGCGGGCGGGAAGCGCCCACTATCCCAGAGCCTGCCGGCGGGCGGCAACGCTGCCGCCAGCACGGATCGTTACGACTGCCGTGGCTTGAGGTTCTGCACCTTATAGAAGGTGTGATCGCCGATGGTGGCCACCTGGTAGGCGTTGCGCCAGTTCGGGCTGGCGATCGACAGCGCGGCGAAGTGGCTGGCACCGGGCACGATCTCGCGGCGCTCGCCGGCCGGCAGTGCCCAGTTGCGCTCTGCGTCGAAAGCGACGTTCATCGCCTCGCTCCACGCGGCGTCATTGCCCAGCTGGGTGCCGGGGGAGACGATGGTCGGTGCGAACTGCTTGCGCGCGGTGACCACCTGGCACATCGAGTCGCCCCACAGGCCACTGTCGAGGCGGCGCAGGGCGACCTCGGCGACGGCCTGCTGGCCGCGCAGGGTCTGGTCGCGGGCTTCCAGGTACACGGTGGTGCTCAAACACAATGAATCAGCGGCCGGCTGCGGCAACAACTGCGACAGCCAGAGAATCCAGGCCAGTTTCATATAACTCCTTGCTCCGTATGGGCCGCACCTCTCGGTTCCCGCAGCGGGGGCTGCGGGCCGGGGTACGACTTGGCGTCATGGGGAGGCGGCCATCGGGGCCGCCCCGTGGGCGGCCCCAAAAGAAACGATCAATACCGATCGAGGGGGCCGCGCCGGCTCACCGGAAACTGGCTGGTGAGCGGAAAGATGGCGCAAGGTAGGGGGGTATAGCCGAACGCATCATGAATCATCCGGCTTGACATTCAGGTTCGGCAGGGGTGACGAAAATCACATTCCGCCCCCCATTCAGGCACGCATCAGAGCGCGGCGGCAACCCGGCTGCCCTGGTCGATGGCCCGTTTCGCATCCAATTCGGCGGCCACGTCGGCGCCGCCAATCAGCTGTGCGCTGATGCCGGCGGCCTGCAGTTCGGCCTGCAGTGCGCGGTTCGGCTCCTGCCCGGCGCAGATCACCACATGGTCGACCGGCAGCAGCTGCTCGCTGCCTTCGACGCGGATGCGCAGGCCCTCGTCGTCCACGCCGAGGTACTCGACGCCACCCAGCATGCGTACGCCCTTGGCTTTCAACGTGGCGCGGTGGATCCAGCCGGTGGTCTTGCCCAGCCGCGCCCCCGGTTTGCCGGCGCTCCGCTGCAGCAGCCAGAGGCGGCGTGGCGACGCTTCCACCTGTGGCGTGGCCAGCGCGCCGCGGGCCTCGAAGGTGGCATCCACGCCCCATTCGGCCATCCAGTGCTGCGGGTCCAGCGATGGCGACGGGCCGGCATGGCTGAGGAACTCGCCGACATCGAAGCCGATGCCGCCGGCGCCGATGATCGCCGCGTTGGCACCTACCTCGACCCGGCCCAGCAGCACGTCCAGGTAGCTGACCACCTTGGCGTGGTCGGCACCGGGGAAGTCGACCTTGCGCGGGGTGATGCCGGTGGCCAGCACCACCTCGTCGAAGCCGGCCAGCTGCGCAGCGTCGGCACGGGTGCCCAGGCGCAGCTGCACCCCGGTTTCGGTCAGTTTGTGCCGGAAGTAGCGCAGGGTCTCGTAGAACTCTTCCTTGCCCGGAATACGCTTGGCCACGTTGAACTGGCCGCCGATCTCCTCGTGGGCATCGAACAGGGTGACCTGATGGCCGCGTTCGGCGGCGACGGTGGCACAGGCCAGCCCGGCCGGGCCAGCACCGACCACGGCCACCTTCTTCGGCGTGGTGGTCGGGCGGTAGACCAGCTCGGTCTCGTGGGCCGCACGCGGGTTGACCAGGCAGCTGGCCAGCTTGTTCTCGAACACGTGGTCCAGGCAGGCCTGGTTGCAGGCGATGCAGGTGTTGATCGCCTCGGCGCGGCCGGCGCGGGCCTTGTTGGCCCAGTGCGGGTCGGCCAGCAGTGGGCGCGCCAGCGACACCATGTCCGCACCGCCATCGGCCAGGATGCGTTCGGCCACTTCGGGCATGTTGATGCGGTTGGTGGCCACCAGCGGCAGCGTCACGTGCGGCTTGAGCTTGGCGGTGACGCCGGCAAAGGCCGCACGCGGCACCGAAGTGGCAATGGTTGGAATGCGCGCTTCATGCCAGCCGATGCCGGAATTGATGATCGTCGCGCCTGCGGCCTCGATGGCCTGTGCCTGCTGCACGATCTCCTGCCAGTTGCTGCCGTCCTCGACCAGATCCACCAGCGACAGGCGGTAGATGATGATGAAGTCCGGACCGCAGGCTTCACGGATGCGGCGCACGATCTCCACCGCGAAGCGCATGCGCTGGCTGGCGTCGCCGCCCCAGCGGTCACTGCGCGTGTTGGTGCGCGGCGCGATGAACTCGTTGATGAGGTAGCCCTCCGAGCCCATCACTTCCACGCCGTCGTAGCCGGCCTCGCGGGCCAGCTTCGCGCTGCGCGCGTAGTCGCTGATATGCCGTTCGACGCCGCTGGCCGACAGCGCGCGCGGCGTGAACGGGTTGATCGGTGCCTTCAGCTTCGACGGTGCCACCGACAACGGGTGGTAGGCATAACGGCCGGCGTGCAGCAGCTGCAGGCAGATCTTCGCGCCGTGCTGGTGCGCGGCGGCGGTGAGCTGCCGATGCGGGCGCACCTCCCAGGGCCAGGACAGCTTGCCGCCGAACGGCTTCAGCCAGCCGACCACGTTCGGTGCGAAACCACCGGTGACGATCAGCCCGACGCCGCCTTCGGCGCGTTCGGCGAAGTAGGCCGCCAGCCGCGGGAAGTCGCGCGCGCGATCCTCCAGGCCGGTGTGCATCGAACCCATCAGTACGCGGTTGCGCAGCTGGGTGAAGCCCAGGTCCAGCGGGGTGAACAGGTGGGGATAGGCGCTTTCGTTGGCTGGCGACATGGTCGATACGCTTGCGTACGGAAGCGCGCAGCGTGCCGCGAAACGGCGGCCGGGGCAAGGGTTGCTTCGCTGGGTCGTGCCGGCCGCTGGCCGGGAACGCTCGGCACATGCGTGCTGTCGCTCCCGCAATTCGCTGCGCGAACCGCGGGCCCCACTTACCGGCCTCCACGCCCCCGCGCCTGCGGCGCTGCCCCCGAACTCCGGGGGCGGTAGTGCCGGCCGCTGGCCGGGTACGCTCGGCACATGCGTGCTGTCGCTCCCGCAATTCGCTGCGCGAACCGCGGGCCCCACTTACCGGCCTCCCGATCAGCTCAGGGCGATTGCGGTTGCCGGCCAGCGGTCGGCACGACCGGGGCGGGCCGGCCGATGCCGAACCAGCCCAGCGTTACTCCGCACAGCGGACCGATCAGCAGGGCGAAGGCCAGGGTGCCGAGGCCGACGTTGCCGCCCAGCCACCAGCCCAGCAGCAGCACGCTGCCCTCGATCAGGCTGCGCACCTTCCAGATCGGCCAGCCGGTGCGGGCGTGCAGGCCGGTCATCAGGCCATCGCGCGGGCCCGGGCCGAGCTTGGCGCCGATGTACAGGCCGGTGGCCAGGGCGACCAGCAGCATGCCGGCGCAGAACATCGCCAGCTGCCAGCCGAGGCCGACGGCAGGCGGCAGCAGCCACAGCCCGAACTGCGCGGACGGGCCGATCAGCAGCACGTTGAGCACGGTGCCGACGCCCGGCTTCTGCCGCAGTGGCCACCACAGCAGCAACACCAGAGCACCGATCACGTTGGTGGCGAGGCCGAACGAAAGCGGGGTCTGTGCGGCGATACCCTGTGACAGCACGTCCCATGGCGCGACTCCGATCGCGGCACGGATCATCAATGAGGCGCCGAAGCCGTACAGGAACAGGCCGACGATCAGTTGCAGCAGGCGCAGGGGCAGGGCGGTGGGCATGACGGGGCTCGGGGTGGAGGATCTGTTTCCACCGTAAGCTCGATTCAGCCGCTTCCATAGATACAGATGACGGCCAATCCGACCGCACAGGTGGATGCGCCGCGCCGGCGTCAGTCGTCCCAGCCTGCCAGCGCCAGCTTGCCCACCGTGCGGCCGCTGGCCAGGCGTTGATGCGCGCTGTCCAGGTTGGCTGCATTTATCCTGCCCAGCGTTTCGCTGAGGGTGCCGCGCAGCTGGCCGGCGTCGATCATGCTGGCCGCGCGGCTGAGAATCCGGTGCTGTTCGATGCGGTCGGCGGTGCCGAAGCGCGAGCGCGCGAACATGAATTCCCAGTGGATGCCGATGCACTTGGCCTTGTAGGGATCGCCGATGCGCAGCGCGCCGCGCGGTTCGACGATCAGGCCGACATGGCCCTGCGGTGCCAGCAGCTGGCCCAGCTCATCCCAGTAGTGGTCGGTGTCGGCCAGGTTGAGCGCGACCTGTACCGCATCGATGCCCAGCGCCTGCAACTGCGGGAGCAGCGCATGCCGATGGTCGATCACATGCTGGGCTCCCATCTGCCGGCACCAGTCAACCGAGGTTTCGCGGGACGCTGTGGCGATCACCTCGAAGCCTGCGTGGCGGGCCAGCTGGATCGCCATCGAGCCGACGCCGCCTGCGCCGCCGATCACCAGCAGGTGCTGGCCGGCATGACGGCGGTCATCCAACTGCAATGGCATGCGCTGGAACAGCAACTCCCAGGCGGTGAGCGTGGTCAGTGGCAGGGCCGCGGCTTCGGCGAAATCCAGCGTGGTCGGTTTGCGTGCGACCAGGCGTTCATCCACCCACTGGTACTGGGCGTTGCAGCCCGGGCGAGTGACATCGCCTGCGTAGTAGACCTCGTCACCGGAGGCGAACAGGCTGGCCTCGTCACCGATCGCCTCGACCACGCCAGCGGCATCCCAGCCGAGTACACGGGGCGTTGCGAGCGTGGCCGGATCGGTGGCGGCACGCTGCTTGCCGTCGACAGGGTTGACCGAGACCGCTTCGACCCGGACCAGCAGATCGCGGCCACTCGGAGGCAGCGGTGGTGGCAGGCGGACATCGCACAGGGAAGGGGCGGATTCACGACTCAGGGCGACGGCTTTCATCTCGGCTCCGGCTGGGTTCGTGGTCCCATCATAAGGTTCCTCACCTTTCCGCAAGTGCGCTGAAGGCTGTCGAGCACCGGGTTGGGCAGCATGTCGTTTTTGCCACTTAAACCTCGTCAAACCCTTGCAGCGCGCGGGTCTTGCGGATTTTCATCATCCTGTATAGGGTTTCAACGTCGGACCGGTGGAGGGTCGGGCGCGATATTTCACATGTTACGGGACTGTTAACATGACCTTCACCCGCCTGAGCATAATGTTCGCGGCGGTGGCGTGCTGAATCGGCTGTCGAACATCGACGCACTAGTGCTGGCCCATGCCTCTACCGGTTTCATACCCCCGAAATAGGAGCTGTACTCAATGAACAAGAAGATCCTTACTGCCGCGCTGCTGGGTGGTCTGGCTTTCGCCCAGGCTGCGTCGGCGCAGGAGTTCGATGACCGCTGGTACCTGACCGGTTCGGCCGGCTTCAACTTCCAGGACAACGACCGTCTGACCAATGACGCTCCGTTCGTGACCCTGGGCCTGGGTAAGTTCATCAGCCCGAACTGGTCGCTGGACGGTGAGCTGAACTATCAGAACCCGAACTTCGATTCGAACAAGGACCAGAACTGGTCGCAGTACGGCGTCTCGCTGGACATGCGTCGCCACTTCATCAAGGAAGGCCGTGGCTGGAACCCGTACATCCTGGGTGGCCTGGGCTACCAGAAGTCGGAAGAGACCTACCCGCTGAGCGCCGCTGGCCCGGGCAAGCGCAAGGACGGCAACCTCGCCGCCAAGGTCGGCGTCGGCCTGCAGACCACCTTCGAGAAGCGCGTTGCCGTGCGCGCCGAAGTGGCCTACCGCGCTGACTTCGACGACCAGAGCATCGCTGCACGCGACGAAAGCTGGTTCGGTGACGTGCTGGCTTCGGTCGGCGTCGTGATCCCGCTGGGCCCGGCTCCGGTCGCGGCTGCTCCGGCTCCGGCTCCGGTTGCCCCGAGCTGCGCCGACCTGGACGACGACGGTGACGGCGTCAACAACTGCGACGACAAGTGCCCGAACTCGCAGCCGGGTCAGACCATCGGTCCGGACGGTTGCCCGGTGCCGGTCTCCATCGACCTGAAGGGCGTCAACTTCGACTTCGACAAGTCGAACCTGCGTCCGGACGCCGTGGCGATCCTGAGCGAAGCCACCGAGATCCTGAAGCGTTACCCGGATCTGCGCGTTGAAGTTGCCGGTCACACCGACTCGAAGGGTACCGACGCTTACAACCAGAAGCTGTCGGAGCGTCGCGCCACCGCCGTGTACAACTACCTGACCAAGAACGGCGTTGACGCCGGTCGCCTGGTCGGCCCGATCGGCTACGGCGAGAGCCGTCCGATTGCTCCGAACACCAACCCGGATGGTTCGGATAACCCGGAAGGTCGCGCCAAGAACCGTCGTACCGAGCTGAACGTCCAGAACTAAGTTCTGACGCTCTGCCAGTAAGACACAGCAGGACCCGGCTTCGGCCGGGTCTTGTTGTTTCTGCGGCCCGGAATTCGGCGTTTGCCGGGGGAAGATGACCGTTCGTCGGCATTTTGTTCGTAAAACCAATGAGTTGCCGTATTCATTGAAAGTGGCGCTTGAAAGATGACGTGGCATTGCTAAACTCGCCGCGTCACTTCCTTCCGTGGATGTCCCTCATGCTGCGCTCTGCATCGGCCGCCGTCCTGGCACTGGCCCTGGTTCCCGCCGCCCACGCTGCGGTCGATTGCTCGGTCAACACCAGCGCCGCGCCGCTGCCGTTGCCGGCCACGACCATCGCGCCGGTGGCCGATGAGCTGTACATCCGCGGCAACCAGCTGGGCATGCCCGCCGGCGTGCTGAGCGGCAACTACGATCCGTCGCAGTCGCTGGACCAGGTGCTGCAGCGACTGCGCATCGATGGCTGCCAGAACATCGCCAAGGCCATTCCGAGCGCGCCGGCGGTGAAGCCCAACGATCCGGCCGCCTACAAGCCGCAGACCGAGTTCGACAACACGCCGTGGCGCTTCGACATGAGCCAGAACGGCAAGCGCATGACCGCCGAAGAATTCGACGCCTGGATGAAGGCGCGCGGCGTGCGCGTGGTCAAGGCGCGTCCGGCTCCGGCCGCCACCCCGGCTGCGGCCGAAGCACCGGCTGAGACCAAGCCGGTCGACAAGAAGTAAGCGCCGCGGGGA
>NZ_JASJSU010000120.1:0-12399 GCF_030237045.1 Stenotrophomonas maltophilia group sp. Smal17 | reverse complement strand
GAGTTCATGGGGTTGCCGGCCAGCGGCCGGCACTACCCGGCGCGGGTCATGCGCTGCGATGGATCTCCACCGTCACGTGCACGAGTTCTTCATGGATCGCCAGCGCGTTGCGCACGGTATCGGCATCCAGGCGGGCATCGCTGGTGACCACGCTGGCGCTGAACGCGTACTTGCCGCGGCCGACCTGCCAGACGTGCAGGTCGGCCAGGCGTGCCGGCCACGGGCCCTGTTCGATCACTTCGCGTACCTCGGCTACCACCGGCGCGTCCATCTGCGCGTCGAGCAGGATACGGCCGCTGTCGCGCAGCAGGCCGATCGCCCACACCGTGACCAGCACAGCGCCAACCAGGCCCATGACCGGGTCCAGCCAGGTCAGGCCCAGCAGCTTGCCGCCAAGCAGGGCGACGATGGCCAGCACCGAGGTGGCGGCGTCGGCCAGCACGTGCACGTAGGCCGAGCGCAGGTTGAGGTCGTGACCGTGCGCATGGCCGTGGTGGTCGTGATCCTGCGCGTGGTGGTCGCCATGATCGTGGCCGTGGCCGTGGTGGTGATGCGCGTGGCCCGGGCTGTCGTGCAGCCACCACGCGCACAGCAGGTTGACGCCCAGGCCGACTGCCGCGATGGCGATGGCTTCGTTGTAGTGGATCGGTGCCGGCACCCACAGCCGTTGCAGCGATTGCACAGCCATCAGCGCCGCAACACCGAGCAGTGCGATGGCACTGGTGTAGCCGGCCAGGATCTCGATCTTCCAGGTGCCGAAGGCGAAGCGCGGGTCGTTTGCATAGCGGCGCGCACAGCGGTAAGCGAACACCGACAGGCCCAGCGCGAGCGCGTGTGAACTCATGTGCCAGCCGTCGGCGAGCACGGCCATGGAGTTGAACCACCAGCCACCGACGATCTCCACCAGCATCATGCCGACGGTGAGCCACAGGGCGCGGCGGGTGTTGCGTTCGGCCAGCGGGTTGCCGTCGTCGAAGCGGTGTTCGTGGCGACGGGCGGCGGCGAGGGTGTCCAGGTGCATGGTGGCCCGAGGGGTGGAGTGGATACCCCCATAGGGTATATGATCCGGCCATGGCGCATGTACACAAGAACCGAAAGCAGCTGCTGACCCGGGTGCGCCGTATCGGCGGCCAGGTGGCGGCGTTGGAGCAGGCGCTGGACCGGCCCGAAGGCCAGGCCGGCGACTGCGCGGACGTGCTGGTACAGGTCGCCGCGGTGCGCGGCGCCGCCCACAGCCTGCTGATGGAGCTGCTGCACGAGCACCTGCAGGAGCATGTGGTGGGCGCGGAAGATCCGCAGCAGCGCGCGGCCGAGGCCGAGGTGCTGGTGGAGCTGCTGCGCCGCTACGGCAAATAGCTGGCGTGGTGCCGGCCACTGGCCGGCAACGTCAGGTGGTGGCGGGGTCCATGCGGTTGCCGGCCAGCGGCCGGCACTACCGGGTATGTCCGGCGTTCATGGGGATGCCGGCCAGCGGCCGGCACTACCGGGTATGTCCGGAGTTCATGGGGTTGCCGGCCAGCGGCCGGCACTACCGGGTATGTCCGGCGTTCATGGGGTTGCCGGCCAGCGGCCGGCACTACCCGTGCCGCTGCCGCGCGTTCCACAGATGCGTTGCGGCCAGCAGCAGGCTGCCGGTGACGGTCAGTGGTGTCTCCCAGCCGTGCGAGGGCAGCGCCAGCGCACCGGCCAGCAGCAGGCCCAGCCCCATGCCGGCGGTGGCCCAGGCCAGTACCGGCAGCGGCCGACGGCGCTCGGCCCGCCACAGCGCATAGCCGGTCAGCGGCAGGGCGATGGCCACGAACAGCAGGTGCACCCATTCTGCTTCGGCCCAGGCGCCGAACAGCGGCAGCGCGGCGGCAAGCAGGGGCAGCGCCAGGCAGTGCAGCAGGCACAGGCTGGACAGGGCGACCGCGCCGGCATCGAGCAGGGCGGCAGAGGGCGACTTCATCGGGGGAGGTTCCTAGCGCGTCAATTGTTATACAGTAACATTTCCGTTCCGCAGCCAACCCGCTCCGACATGAACACTGTTTCCCGCGCCGACCGTCGCCTTCCGGTCACCGTGCTGTCCGGCTTCCTCGGGGCCGGCAAGACCACCCTGCTCAACCAGATCCTGCGCAACCGCGAGGGCCTGCGGGTGGCGGTCATCGTCAACGACATGAGCGAGGTCAACATCGATGCGCAGCTGGTGCGCGAGGGTGGCGCCGAACTGCGCCGCACCGAAGAGACGCTGGTGGAGTTCAGCAACGGCTGCATCTGCTGCACGCTGCGCGATGACCTGCTGCAGGAAGTGCGGCGCCTGGCCGATGCCGGCCGTTACGACTACCTGCTGATCGAATCAACCGGCATCGGCCAGCCGATGCCCGTGGCCGCCACCTTCGCGGTGCGCGACGAGCACGGCTTCAGCCTGAGCGACATCGCGCGGTTGGACACGATGGTGACGGTGGTCGATGGCAGCGCGTTCCTGGCTGACTTCGGCTCGACCCTGCGCCTGGCCGAGCGCGGCCAGCAGGCCGGACCGGAGGATGACCGCGGCGTGGTCGACCTGCTGTGCGAGCAGGTGGAATTCGCCGATGTGATCGTGGTCAGCAAGGTCGACCAGGTGGACGACGAAGTACTGCAGGACACCCTGGCGGTGCTGCGCGGGCTGAACCGCGATGCCAAGCTGCTGTTGTCCAGCTTCGGTGACGTGCCGCTGAGCGAACTGCTGGACACCGGTCGTTTCGACATGGAGCGTGCGCAACGTGCACCGGGCTGGGTGAAGGAGCTGCGCGGCGAACACACGCCGGAAACCGAGGAATACGGCATCGCCAGTTTCGTCTACCGTTCGCGGCGTCCGTTCCATCCCGCGCGGTTCGCACGCGCGCTGCAGTCGGGCATGCCGGGCGTGATCCGCAGCAAGGGCTGGTTCTGGCTGGCCAACCGCATGGACTGGGTGGGTGAGTTGAACACCGTGGGTGCGGCAACGCGCACGCAGGCGGCGGGTTTCTGGTACGCCGCGCGCGAGCGCGTGCGCGCCGGGCAGGAAGACACCACGCCGCTGCTGCCACCGACGCCGCTGCCCTACAGTGACCTCGGCTGGGCGCGGCAGCAGGCCGAGTGCTGGAGTGCGCCGCTGCCGGGCCTTGAGGAATTCCCGGACAGGGCCGCGCATTCGGCGATGCAGCGCCTGTGGCACCCGCTGTGGGGCGACCGCCGTCAGGAGCTGGTGGTGATCGGTGTGCACATGGATGAGCGCGCGGTGCGTGCGGAACTGGACGCGTGCCTGCTGAACGATCAGGAGCTGCGTGCCGGCCCGCTGCTGTGGCAGCAATTGCCGCAGGCGTTCCCGGTGTGGAAGCGGTGAGCAGGATACCGTTGTAGAGCCGAGCCCACGCTCGGCTGCTGTTCCGGTCGATCCACGCCATGCGTGGATGCCGGCATGGCGGAGTCGAGCAAGCTCGACTCTACAATGCGTCGCGCCACTGCCAGCCGTCGGTGGTCACCTGCAGCACCTGCGTGGGCCGCAAGGCCTGCAGCAGGTGCCGGTCATGGCTGACCATCATCAGGGCACCGGGCCAGGCCGCCAGCAGTTCTTCCAGCGCCTGCAGTGCGCCCAGGTCCAGCGCGTTGCCGGGCTCGTCCAGCAGCAACAGCTGGGGTGCCGGATCGGCATACAGCAAGCTGGCCAGGGCACCCTTTACCCGTTCGCCATCACTGAGGCTGCCGGAGGGGCGAAGGATGCGCTGTGCATCCAGCCCGAGCAGGGCCAGGCGCGTGCGCAGTTCAGCGGGATCGGCCGCCGGGTTGGTGGCCTGCACGGTATCGAGGATGCTGCGCTCGCCGGACAACCCCAGCAGCTGCTGGTCGAGCAGGGCAAGCGGCGCATGCCGCTGCACGGTTCCATGGCGTGCCGGCAGCTGGCCGGCCAGCACGCGCAGCAGGGTGGACTTGCCGCTGCCATTGTCACCGACCACGGCGATGCGCTGGCCGCGACGGATCTCCAGCTGCAACGGGGCACTACAGCCATGCGGCAACACCAGCGATTGCGCTTGCAGCAGTCGCGCGCTGCCGCGTTCACCGTCACCGGCAAACAGCGCCAGTTCCGGCGTGGCATGAACCGCAGAGGCGGCAGCGCGCAGTTGATCGGCACTGGCCTGCAGGCGATCGGCCTGCACCTGCTGCGCGCGGCCGTGGCTGGCCTCGGCGCGCTGCTTCTGCCGGCCGAGCAGGATCGGTGCCTGGTTGGCCTGCTTCGCATCGCGGTTGCCACGCGCCTGCCGCTGTTGCTGGCGTTCGTGCTGTTCACGCGCGCTGCGTTGCTGCTGCCGGTGCTGCGCGCGCGCATGGTCAAGCTGAGCGGCGGCGGCTTCGCGTTCGGCCGCACGCGCGTCGGCGTAGTGCTGCCACGGCCCGCCATAGCGGTGCAGTCCCCGCGCATCGAGTTCGACGATCTGCTGCATCTGTTCCAGCAGCTCGCGGTCGTGGCTGATCGCCAGCAGGCCGCCACGCCACTGCTGCAACTGGTGGTACAGCTGCTGGCGATGGCGAGTATCGAGGTGGTTGCTGGGTTCGTCGAGGATCAGCCAGTCAGCGCCGCTGGCCCACGCCCCGGACAGCGCGACCTGCATGGCCTGGCCACCACTGAGTCGCGCGGCGGGCTGGGCGGGGTCGAGGTCGTCGGGCAGGCCCACTGCCTGCCATTGCTGCTGCAGGCGTTCGCGCAGGTCCCAGCGGTCACCGACGCAGGTGAAGTCGGCCTCGTCCACGCTGCCGGCTTCGATGCGCGCGAGCGCGGCCAGTGCTTCGCCGACACCGGCCAGCGCGCCAACCGTGCCGGAGGGTGGATAGCCGGGTGTCGGCAACAGGAACACGCGGCCACTGCGGCGCACCTGGCCGCTGTCGGCTGACAGGTGGCCGGCCAGCAGGCGGGCGAGCACGCTCTTGCCGGTGCCATTGGCACCGACCAGGCCGGTGGCGACCGGTTCAAAGGAAAACGACAGATCGGAAAACAGCGGGCGGCCGTCGGCCAATCGGTACGACACGCGATCGAGCGTGAGGGAATGCGGGGTCATGCGACCTCCATGGATGCCGGGTTCTCCCCTGCGCGCAGGGGCGGGAAGAGTCAGGCCGTCTGATGGGAAGACGGCGGCATCAATGGCGCATTGGTCGCGAGCCTCTGGGAGGAATCAGGCGCCAGTATAGCGGGGCTGGCTGAATGGCCGGGTGTGGTGCGCCAGGCATCCGGTAAGTCGAGCATGGCTCGACTCTACACAGGCATCCATGCGTGGTGTGGATTGATCGCGCCTACGGCACGGTTTCCAGGCGTGCGCTGACGAAATCGATGAACACCCGCAGCTTCGGCAGCACGTGGCGGCCGGAGGGCCACAGCAGGTGGAAGATGCCGCAGGAATGCACGTGTTCGTCCAGCACGGTGACCAGCCGGCCGTCGGCCAGCGCATCGCGTACCGAGTGCACCGGCACGAACGCCACGCCCACGTGGCGCAGCGCCAGCGCCACGCGTGCTTCGATGGTGTTGGCCACCATGTGTACCGGCAGTTCCTGCGGGGTTTCATCTTCAGGCCAATGGATCGGCCATAGCTCCAGCTTGCCGGTGCTGGGGAAGCGGTAGTGCAGCAGCGTGTGCTGCATCAGCTCGGCCGGCGTGCGCGGAATGCCGCGCTGCTGCAGGTAGCCAGGCGAGGCGACGATGCGGCGCGGAAACACACCCAGGCGCCGCGCGTTCATGCGCGAGTCGCTGGGCTCGCCAACCCGCAGCACGGCATCGAAACCTTCCTCGATGACATCGACCAGCCGATCGCTGAAATCGAGATCGAGGCGGATGTCCGGATAGGCGGCCATGAACTCGGCCATCAGCGGCAGGGTCAGGTCACCCACCAGCGGCAGGCCGATGCGCAGCGTGCCGCGCGGCGTGGCGTGTGGTTGCGCCAGTTCGGTACGCGCAGCATCGCGCTCGTCGAGGATGCGCCGGCAGCGCGCCAGGAACAGCTGGCCCTCGGCGGTGAGGGTGATGCTGCGCGTGCTGCGATGGAACAGTCGCACGCCCAGCGCGTGTTCCAGCCGGGCAACGCACTTGCCGGCGGCCGAGGCGGAGATGCCCTGCAGGCGCCCGGTCTCGACGAAGCTGCGGGTGTCGGCGGCGTGCACGAAGGTCTGCAGGTTGGCGAGGTTGTCCAGGACGGTCATGGGCGTGCGGGCGATGAAAGCGGCAGGGTAGAGGGGCGCGCTGGCGGCGGTTGGCACCGCGCTCGCAACACTGTGGTGCGGGGCGGGTTGTGGGCGGTTACGGCCTTGCAGTTCCGGCCATGATGCCGATTGCGGACTGCACGGTCCATGATGCCCGGAGCGGCAACCGGCTTTTTGCGTGGCGGCGGGCTGCCTAACGTGGCGGCCTCTCCCCCACGGATCACCGCGATGAATGCCGCTCTTTCCCTTGAACCCGTACCGACGCTGCCGTCGGTGCAGCGGTTGCTGCAGCAGGTGCACCCCCTGCGCCTGGTCGGCGCGGTGGTGCTGGTGCGCCAGCACGGGGCGCTGCGCCACGCCAGCGCCAGCGGCCTGGCGGACCGCGAATCGGCCGCGCCGATGCAGCGCGACCAGTTGTTCCGGCTGGCCTCGGTCAGCAAGCCGCTGCTGACCACGGTGATCCTGCGCCTGGTGGCCGAGCGCGTGCTCGACCTCGATGCCCCGGTGCAGCGTTGGCTGCCGGATTTCCGTCCGGCGCTGGCCGATGGCAGCACGCCGCCGATCAGCCTGCGCCAGCTGCTCAGCCACAGCAGCGGGCTGGGCTACCGTTTCCTGGAGGCCGATGCGGACGGCCCCTACGCGCGTGCCGGTGTCAGCGATGGCATGGATGCCAGCCCGGTGTCCCTGGCCGAGAACGTGCGCCGCATCGCGCAGGCGCCGCTGCTGTTCGCACCCGGCAGCCAGTGGCTGTACTCGCTGGGCGTGGATGTGGCCGGTGCGGTGGCCGAAGCCGCAACCGGTGAAACCCTGCAGGCGCTGTTCGCGCGGCTGCTGGCCGTACCGCTGGGCCTGCGCGATACCGCCTTCGCCACCGCCGATGCTGCGCGGCTGGCCACGCCCTATGTGAGCGACATGCCACAGCCGCATCGCCTGCAGGAGGGCGAAAGAGTGGCGCCGTTCGAGGGCACGATCGGCATCGAGTACAGCCTTGCGCGCGCCACCGACGCCAGCCATTTCGCCTCTGCCGGTGCCGGTCTGGTGGGCACCGCCGATGAGCTGATGGCGGTGCTGGAGGCGCTGCGCGATGTGCGCGCTTCGGGCCTGTTGCCGCCCAAGTTGGCGGCGCAGATGGCGACCCCGCAGGTGGGCGAGCAGGGCCCGCCGGAACCGGCCGGCTGGGGCTTCGGCCTGGGCTTTGCGCTGCTGCGCGATGCCTCTGCCAGCGGCACGCCGCAGTGCGAAGGCACCTGGCGTTGGGGCGGCGCGTATGGCCACAGCTGGTTCGTCGACCCGGCACGTGGGCTGAGCGTGGTGGCGCTGACCAACACCCTGTACGAGGGCATGGATGGTGCCTTCGTCGATGCGCTGCGCAATGCGGTCTATGCCGATCTGGAGGGCGCCCGATGAGCGGCCATGCCATCGATGCGAGCAGCCCGGCTGGTGAAGCCACACGCCTGCCTTGGGCTGGCCTGCTGGCACTGGCCGGTGGTGGCTTCATCACCCTGCTGACCGAGACCCTGCCGGCCGGCGTACTGCGGCCGATGGGCGACAGCCTGGGCGTGAGTGATGCGGCGGTGGGCCAGCTGGTGAGCGTGTATGCGCTGGGCTCGGTGATGGCTGCGCTGCCGATGACCGCGCTGACCCAGCGCCTGCCGCGGCGTCCGCTGCTGCTGGCGGCGATTGCCGGGTTCGTGGTGGTCAATACGCTGACCGCGTTGAGCAGCAGCTACGCGCTGATCCTGGCCGCACGCTTCCTGGCGGGGGTGAGTGGCGGCCTGCTGTGGTCGCTGGTGGCCGGTTACGCCGCGCGCATGGTGGTGCCTTCGCTGCAGGGGCGGGCGATTGCTGTAGCCATGGTCGGCTCACCGTTGGCGTTGTCGCTGGGGGTGCCCGCCGGCACGTTGCTGGGCCAGCAGATCGGCTGGCGCTGGGCGTTCGCGTTGATGAGCCTGCTGGGCGTGGGACTGCTGGCGTACGCGCGCTGGGCGCTGCCTGCATTGCCAGCGGCGGCGGCCGGCCAGCGCATGTCTCTGGGCATGGTCTGGCGCATGCCCGGTGTGCGCAGTGCGCTGCTGGTGATGGTGCTGTACGTACTGGCGCACAACGTGCTCTACACCTACATCGAACCGTTGGCGGTGGAGGCCGGTGCCGGTGCCTGGCTGGATCGCCTGTTGCTGGCGTTCGGCATCGCGGCGATTGCCGGCATCGGTATTGCCGGCTGGGGCGTGGACCGTCATCTGCGCACGCTGGTCTGGGCGGCGGTGGTCGGCTTCCTCCTGCCGGTGCTGGCGCTGCTGTTGTGGCCAGGCCGGCCGACCCCGCTGCTGCTGGCGACGATCCTGTGGGGTGTGGCCTTCGGTTCGGTGGCGACCCTGTTCCAGACCGCGCTGGCGCGCCGCGCCGGTGCCGCTGCGGATCTGGCGCAGTCGATGCTGGTGACCGGCTGGAACCTGGCCATTGCCGCTGGAGGCATGGCAGGCGGTGTGCTGCTGCAGGCGCGCGGCGCCAGCCAGCTGGGATGGTTGCCGTTGCTGTTGCTGGTGGTGACGGCAGCGTGGTTGCTGGCGCGGCCGAAGGCGTGGGAATAGGCGGCGATCGGTGAGGGCGCGGTGGCGGCGGCACTACCGGGGGCCACGCCATTCACGCATGACGTGGATCTACCGAGCGCAGCGACCCGCGTTTGCCTTTGATTTTTCTGTTGATTCCGTGGTGGGACGCCGCCGGAACCTGTCAGAGGCCGGAGCGGCCAAGCCCCCATGGATGGGTTTACGGCGTCCCCCGCGAACCCGACCGTCCCGGCCAACTCCGGGATAGCTGTACGCGACCCACCACGAGGGGCCTCGCCGTTCGCCGTCCTACTCCACGCCCTCACGCTCGATCGGCACGCTGCGCGGATTCTGCATGTGTTCGCGCGCCGCGCCGTAGCGCTGCTGGCGCTTGTTGTGGAACGCCACGAACTCGTCGCGCGGCAGCGGCCGCGAGAACAGCCAGCCCTGCCCGAACTCGACGTGGCGGCTGTGCAGGTAGGCCAGCTGCGCCTCGGTTTCCACGCCTTCGGCCACCCCCCACAGGCCCAGTTCCTTGGCCATGTCGATGATGTGCGGCGTGACCGGGCTGGTCGCGCTCTCGGTGCCGATGGCATCGATGAACGACTTGTCGATCTTCAGTGCATCCAGCGGCAGCTGCTCCAGGTACTGCAGGCTGGAGAAGCCCACGCCGAAATCATCGATGGCCACGCTGTGGCCGGCGCGGCGCGCCTGCGCCAGCATCGTGCGGGCGCGGTCCAGGTCGAGGAAGCCGCGCTCGGTGGCCTCCATCCAGATCTGCTGCGGCAGGATGCCGCTGCCGGCCATGTGCTTGGAGATCATCTTCAACGCACGCCCACTGCTGATGTCCTCGGCGGCGAGGTTGATCGCGATGTGCGCGCTGCGGTCGGCCACCAGCAGCTCGCGCATGTCGCGCACCACGTTCTCGATCACCAGGTCGGTGACGTCGGCGATCATGCCGGCCTCTTCGGCCAGCGGAATGAACAGGTCCGGCCGCACCTGGGTGCCGTCCGGGCGCTGCCAGCGGATCAACGCCTCGGCGCCGACGCAGATGCCGGTATCCAGCTCGATGATCGGCTGGTAATGCAGGTACAGCTCGCGGCGGCGGATGGCGGTGGCCAGCTCGCCGCGCAGCGACAGCCGGCGCCGGGAGAGCCAGATCACCAGGCCGGCCCCCGCGGCCGCCAGCAGCAGGCCCAGCGGCACGAACAGCCAGGCCTGCTGGCGGAAGGTGGCGGCCAGCGCGGTGCGTGGCGTGGTGGCGATCGCCAACCATTCCTCGTTGCGCGCGGTGGCATACAGCGTGTTCTGGTCCAGCCCCTCGCCGGGATTGCGCAGCAGGTTCTGCAGCAGGGCCGGGTCCATGCCGTCCTGCTTGGCCAGCAGCCGCCCATCCGGGCTGGCCAGGGCCAGGCGCACATTCGGATCGACGATGACATCGACGAAGCGGCGCGGATCGACCAGTACGTCGTGGGAGCCGTACAGGATCGCCAGCACCTGGCGCCGGCCGCTGGCTTCGGGGCGCACATCCACCGCGATGCCGGCGCCGTCGCTGGTGACATGGTCGGCCCTGGGCTGGTTCACGTCCGAGTGGAACGGCCCCCAGGAGGTGCAGCGCAGCTTGCCCCCTTCGAAGTAGCCCATCTGGTCCACCGACGGCGTGGTCATCACCAGCGTCTGCATGCGCCGGATGTGTTCTTCATTGCAGCCGGAGGCGGTACCGGCTTCGGCCGACTTCAGCGCGGCCAGCGCCTCGTGGTAGGACAGGTCGGAGCGGCGCAGGGTGCGCAGCGCGATGTCGTGCAGCCGCTGCTGTTCGACCGTGACCGCGCGGTCCCAGGTGGCGTAGGCCATCACCGCGATCGGTACGGCGGCGGCCAGCAATGCCAGCGCAGTGCCACCGATGATGACGCGCAGCCGGCTCATGGCCGGAGCTCCAGCGGGAGGGGCAGGGCAGAGGGCATGGGCGGGGCCGGTCCTTGGGCAGATGCGGCTATCTGAGCATGGCGCCGGGCCGGGCGGAATGGGCGTAATCCGGAATTTCGTCACATTGTGATGAAAGCGGCCAAGATTGACGGAATCAGCTCGCCGGGTGCTGGCGCTCCGGTCCGTGGAGGACTACCGTCGGACGCTTCGCCCGCCCTTTTCCGCGCCCATGACCGAGCCCGCAACGCCCCCCGAGCACCTGCGCCGCAGCCTGTCCAACCGCCACCTGCAACTGATCGCCATCGGCGGTGCCATCGGCACCGGCCTGTTCATGGGCTCGGGCAAGACCATCAGCCTGGCCGGCCCGTCCATCGTCTTCGTCTACCTGATCATCGGCGCGATGCTGTTCTTCGTGATGCGCGCGATGGGCGAGCTGCTGCTGTCCAACCTGCAGTACAAATCCTTCATCGATTTCTCCACCGATCTGCTGGGCCCCTGGGCCGGCTTCTTCTGCGGATGGACGTACTGGTTCTGCTGGATCGTGACCGCCATCGCCGATGTGATCGCGATCGCCGCCTATGCGCAGTTCTGGTTCCCCGGGCTGGATGCATGGATACCGGCACTGGCCTGCGTGCTGCTGTTGCTGGCACTGAACCTGGTGACGGTGAAACTGTTCGGCGAAATGGAATTCTGGTTCGCACTGATCAAGATCGTGGCGATCTGCGCGCTGATCATCACCGGCGCCGGCCTGGTCGCGTGGGGCTTCACCTCGCCCAGCGGCCACACCGCAGCGCTGTCGAACCTGTGGAATGACGGCGGCATGTTCCCGATGGGGCTGGTCGGCTTCTTTGCCGGTTTCCAGATCGCGGTATTCGCCTTCGTCGGCATCGAACTGGTCGGCACCACCGCCGCCGAAACCGCCGACCCGGAGCGCAACCTGCCCAAGGCGATCAACTCGATCCCGGTGCGCATCATCATCTTCTACGTGCTGGCGCTGATCGCGATCATGGCGGTCACGCCATGGCGCCAGGTGGTGCCGGACAAGAGCCCGTTCGTGCAGCTGTTCGTGCTGGCCGGCATTCCTGCCGCCGCCAGCCTGATCAACTTCGTGGTGCTGACCTCGGCCACGTCCTCTGCCAACAGCGGCATCTTCTCCACCAGCCGCATGCTGTACGGCCTGGCCGAAGAGGGCCACGCACCGCGTGGGCTGTCGCGGCTGTCGCGTGCGGCGGTGCCGGCGCGCGGCCTGCTGTTCTCGTGCCTGTGCCTGCTGGGCGGCACCCTGCTGATCTACCTGATTCCCAACCTGGTGACCGCCTTCACCCTGGTGACGACGCTGGCGACGGTGCTGTTCATCTTCGTCTGGTCGCTGATCCTGGTGGCCTACATGGTCTACCGCCGCCGCTATCCGGAGCGCCACGCCGCCTCGATTTTCAAGATGCCCGGCGGCGTCGCCATGTGCTGGGCCTGCCTGGTGTTCTTCGCCGGCGTGCTGGTGCTGCTGAGCCTGCAGGGCGACACCCGCCAGGCGCTGATCGCCAGCCCGGCATGGTTCGTGCTGCTGGGGGTGGGGTATTGGGTGCGCCGCAGGACGGCGAAGTAACCCAACGTCTCCGCTCCATCGATTGATTCACGGTTTCCAGGAAGTTTCATCCACGCATGGCGTGGATCTACTGTCCGCCGCAGGAAACTGTCGAGGGCGGGTGGGTGTGGCCCGGCAGGACCGTTGGCGCCATGGATGGCG
>NZ_JASJSU010000011.1:0-74938 GCF_030237045.1 Stenotrophomonas maltophilia group sp. Smal17 | reverse complement strand
CATGGACGGGTTTACGGCGTGTCCCGCGAGCCCACCCCGACCGACCCAATCACATGAAGCGCATTTCGCGGCCAAGCCACGAGGGGCTGCGCCGTTGGCGGGAATCCGCCGCGGATTCGTTAGCCGGAAGTTAAAGATCCGTAAGCATTCTGCTGCGATCCCGCAGTCATCTGCATGCAACCGATCGTCATTAGCCTTCGTGACGTTCCAGTCAGGTTCGACGCGGTAAGCTCTCCCTCGATGAGCTCGCAGCATCGCTCATCGAGTGCAGTACGCAGTAGCAATTTGGAGGAATACATCACATGGCAATCGTTCTTTATGTCGGTGGTAGCAAGGATGGCGAGAAGGGCGTGGTGCCCTACGGCTTCAGCAAATCCCGCGCCGACACCGCGCTGGGGCCGGAGTTCTACACGGAGCGGTTCATGGAACTGCAGGGTGTCGGCAAGGTCCGCCTGATGGCCCTGGAAAGCATGCGTGACGACATCGTCATGCAGCGCGCCGCCCGCCACTACCGCTGACCTTCGCAACACGCGGCAGGGCGCGCCCACCATCGTGCGCCCGCGCCGGCATCCCAGCCCAGGGCCGGTCCGAGCCCTCTCTCCGCCAGGATGCCGGCGTCCATTCCGGACACGCCGCTGAACCTCGCCGCCTGTCAATGCCTTGTCCGGCTCCGTCGTGGGTTGCCAGAATGGGGTCTTCCCGTAACGCGGCACAGACCTGAAGCAATGCACGACGCCAAGAACGCCCAGAGCGCGCTCGCCCAGCAGATCGCCCAGACCATCGCCGACGAGATCGGTGCCCAGTCCGCCCAGGTACGTGCCGCCGTCGGCCTGCTCGACGAGGGCGCCAGCGTTCCGTTCATCGCGCGCTACCGCAAGGAAGTGACCGGGGGCCTGGATGACACCCAGCTGCGCAACCTGGAAGTGCGCCTGACCTACCTGCGCGAACTGGAAGACCGGCGCGCGGCGGTGCTGGCCAGCATCGGCGAGCAGGGCAAGCTCAGCGATGAGCTGCGCAACGACATCCTGGCGGCCGATACCAAGAGCCGTCTGGAAGACCTGTACCTGCCGTACAAGCCCAAGCGCCGTACCCGCGCGCAGATCGCCCGCGAGGCCGGGCTGGAGCCGCTGGCCGATGGCCTGCTGGACGATCCGACGCAGGACCCGCAGGTGTTTGCTGCCAGCTTCGTCGATACCGACAAGGGCGTGGCCGATACCAAGGCCGCGCTGGAGGGCGCGCGCGCGATCCTGATGGAGCGCTGGGGCGAAGACGCCGCGCTGGTGGGTGAGCTGCGCACCTGGCTGGGCGAAACAGGGGTGATCCGCGCCCGCGTGGCCGAGGGCAAGGAAACCGAAGGCGCCAAGTACCGCGACTATTTCGAGCATGCCGAGGCACTGGCGAAGATCCCGTCGCACCGGTTGCTGGCGCTGTTCCGTGCGCGGCGCGAGGAAATCCTGTTCCTGGAGCTGGACCCGGGCAACGATGCCGAGGTCGGCCACCAGTACGCCGAAGGGCGCGTGGCGCGCAAGGCCGGCATCGCCGACCAGGGCCGAGCCGCTGACCGCTGGCTGCTGGATGCCTGCCGCCTGACCTGGCGCGCCAAGCTGCACACCCACCTGTTGCTGGACCTGTTCAACCAGGCCCGCGAGAAGGCCGAAGCCGAGGCCATCGCAGTCTTCGGCGACAACCTCAAGGATCTGCTGCTGGCCGCGCCGGCCGGCCCGAAGACCGTGCTGGGCCTGGACCCGGGCATCCGCACCGGCTGCAAGATCGCCGTGGTCGATGCCACCGGCAAGCTGGTCGCGACCGACACCATCTATCCGCACGAGCCGCGCCGGCAGTGGGACCAGTCGCTGCAGACGATCAAGCAGCTGTGCGCCAAGCACAACGTGGAACTGATCGCGATCGGCAACGGCACCGCCAGCCGCGAGACCGACAAGCTGGCCGGTGAAGCGATCAAAGCGGCCGCCAACCCGAAGCTGCAGAAGGTGGTGGTCAGCGAGGCCGGCGCGTCGGTGTACTCGGCGTCCGAGTTCGCCGCCAGGGAATTCCCGGGCCTGGACGTGTCGCTGCGCGGCGCAGTGTCGATCGCGCGCCGACTGCAGGATCCGCTGGCCGAACTGGTCAAGATCGAACCCAAGGCGATCGGCGTCGGCCAGTACCAGCACGACGTGGACCAGTACCGCCTGGCGCGGGCGCTGGATGCGCGGGTCGAGGATTGCGTGAACGCCGTTGGCGTCTACGTGAACACGGCCTCGGCGGCGCTGCTGTCACGCGTGTCCGGCCTGTCGGCCACGGTGGCCGAGAACATCGTCCGCCATCGGGACGACAACGGCCCGTTCAAGCGCCGCAAGGACCTGCTGAAGGTCGCGCGCCTGGGCGAAAAGACCTTCGAGCAGTGCGCCGGCTTCCTGCGCATCGCTGATGGCGACCAGCCGCTGGATGCCTCGGCCGTTCACCCGGAAGCCTACCCGGTAGTGGAGCGCATCGTGGCCAGCACGGCGCGCCCGATCAAGGCGCTGATCGGCGACGGCAGCTTCCTGCGCGGGCTGAAGGCCGAGCAGTTCACCGATGCCACCTTCGGCGTGCCGACCGTGCGCGACATCCTCAAGGAACTGGAGAAGCCGGGTCGTGACCCGCGCCCCGAGTTCAAGGCGGCGCGTTTCGCCGAGGGCGTGGAGGACATCAAGGACCTGCGCGAGGGCATGGTGCTGGAAGGCGTGGTCAGCAACGTGGCGGCCTTTGGGGCCTTTGTCGATATCGGCGTGCACCAGGACGGCCTGATCCACATCTCGGCGCTGTCTGATACGTTCGTGAAAGACCCGCGTGACGTGGTCAAGGCCGGTGACATCGTCAAGGTGAAGGTGCTGGAGGTGGACGTGGCGCGCAAGCGCATCGCCCTGACCCGGCGCCTGGACGACACCCCCGGCCAGGCCACCAGCCGCCCGGGCCAGCGCGACGAGCGCGGCCAGGGGCAGGGGCCGCGCCGTGACGCGGGCGGCCAGAACCGTGGGCCGAACCGCGGCCAGGGCAATGGCGGCCGCCCCGGCCCGTCGGCGGCACCGGCCAACAATGCCCTGGCCGAAGCCTTCGCCCGCGCCAAGCGCAGTTGAGGATCGTGGCCCCCGTCACGGTTGATCCGGGGCGGGGGGCTTGTCGGTTTTCCCCGTGATTGCGCACACTGGCGCTTGAGGGGAGGCGTTCGGCCCCCCCGCTGTCGCTGGGGAGGGCCATGACGCCAGCACGACCCGCCGTCTTCGTTGCAGGCTGCAGCGCGCCGCTGCGGCAGATGCGTGCCTGCGCGGGCGGGGGAACGGGTTGATGGCGGGCCAGGGAAACAACGGCAACGGGCTGCTTGAACGACGCCTGCAGGAGTTGGCCGAAGAGCGGCGCCGGCTGGCGATGATCATCGACGGCACGGCGGCCGGTACCTGGGAATGGAACGTGCAGACCGGCCAGATGCGGGTCAATGCACGCTGGGCCGAGATCGTCGGCTACCGCCTGGAAGAGCTGCAGCCGATCTGCCAGGAAACCTTCCTGAAGCTGGTACATCCGGATGACATCGCGTTGTCTGATGCCGCGCTGGAGGATCATTTCGCCGGCCGCAGCGACAACTACGCCTGCCTGCTGCGCATGCGGCACAGGAACGGCCAGTGGATCTGGATCCAGGACCGCGGCCGGGTCTTCGAATGGGATGGGCAGGGCCGGCCGCTGTGGATGGCCGGCGCACATGCCGACGTGACCGAGCTGCAGCAGGCGCGGCAGGATGCGGCCGAAACCCGCCAGCGCCTGCAGGCGGTGGTCGATGCGTCCGACGAGGTGGCGGTGATCGCCACCGATACCGATGGCACCATCACCCTGTTCAATACCGGTGCGCAGCGCCTGCTGGGCTACAGCGCTCCGGAGGTGGTCGGCCAGCGCCGGCTCGACGCCTTCCATGATCCGGCCGAGCTGAACGCCTGGCTGCAGCCGCTGGCCGATGCCGAGGGCAACCTTCCCGGCGTGTTCGAAGCGCTGAGTGCGCGTGCCGACGGGCAGACCTACTCGCGGCAGTGGACCTTGCTGCGCAAGGATGGCCAGCCACGGCAGGTGCGCCTGTCGATCAGCCGCATGGATGGGGCCAACGGGGTGCGCATCGGCTATGTCGGCATGGCCATCGACATCACCGAGATCCTGCAGGCCCGTGCCGAGGCCCGCCTGTCGGCGGAAAAGTTCGCCGGTGCGTTCACGTCCGCCGCGCTGGGCATGGCCCTGGTTTCGCTGGAAGGGCGCTGGCTGGACGTGAACGACGCGCTGTGCCGGATCCTGGGTTATCCGCGCGAGGAGCTGCTGCAGGTCGATTTCCAGCGCCTGACCCATCCCGACGACCTGCAGGCCGATCTGGCGCTGGTGCACGACCTGCTGGCCGGGCGGCGCAGCCACTACCACCTGGAAAAACGCTATCTCGACCGCGATGGGCGGGTGATCTGGACACGGTTGTCGGTGTCGCTGGTGCGCAACGAGCATGGCCAGCCGGTGCATTTCGTGTCGCAGATCCAGGACATCACCGCCCAGCGCAGCAGCGAGCAGCGCTTGTTCGAGAGCGAGCAGCGCAGCCGGCTCACCCTTGATGCGGTGGCTGACCTGGTGCTCAGCGTCAACCTGGATGGCCGAATCGACTATGCCAATGCCGCGGCCGTGCGCATGCTGGCCGGCGATGGCGCACTGTCGCTGGCCGGGCACAAGGTGCAGGACGTGCTGGCGCTGACCACCGAGTACGCACCGGGTTCGGTGCTGGACGTCTCGGTGCTGCTGGACCCGGAAAGCAATGCCGTGGACCTGCATGCCGATCTGCTGTTGCGGCTGGGCACGGCAACGGTACCGGTGGACCTGACCCGCGCGTGGCTGCGCGATGACGAAGGCCATGTGCGCGGTGCGGTCTGGGTGCTGCGCGACGACACCCAGCAGCGTGCGCGCCAGCGCGAGGCGCGGCACCTGGCCGAGATCGACCCGCTGACCGAACTGAGCAACCGCCGTGGTTTCGAAGTACACCTGCAGCAGGCGATCACCCGTGTCGAGCGTACCGGCCAGGCGGCCTCGCTGATGTACATCGACCTGGACCGCTTCAAGCCGGTCAACGACACCTGGGGCCATCTGGCTGGTGATGCCGTGCTGTGGGCGGTGGCCAGTGTGCTGCGCCATGGCGTGCGTGACTCGGACGTGGTGGCGCGGCTGGGCGGTGACGAATTCGCGGTGATCCTGTCCGGCTGCACGCCGCGCCGTGCAGCGCGCATCGGTGGCGAGCTGCTGCATACGCTGGCATCGCTGTCCATTCCCTGGGACCAGGACCGGCTGCGGGTCGGTGCCAGTATCGGTGTCGCGCCGCTGGCCGGCGGCATGAGCGTCGACCAGGCTGTGGCCGCGGCCGACGCCCAGTGCTACCGGGCCAAGGCGATGGGCCGCAACAACGTGCAGGTGCAGGGCGAACTGTCCGAGCTGCCGGGTGACGACGGCGAAACGGGCTGAACCGGCCCGCACCGTGGTGGTGGATGAAGGATGTTTCATTTGCCCGTGCCGGCTGATTTGGCGAGCATGGGCCAGTCTCGACTCCAGCGGTGCCCATGTCGCGCGTATTGACCATCGAGGATGACGCCATCACTGCCCAGGAAATCGTGGCCGAGCTGGGCAGCCATGGCCTGCACGTGGACTGGGTGGCCGATGGTCGTGAAGGCCTGGTGCGCGCGGCCAGCGGCGACTATGACGTGATCACGCTGGACCGCATGCTGCCTGGCCTGGACGGCCTGGCCATCGTCACCACGCTGCGGCGGATCGGCGTTGCCACGCCGGTGCTGATGCTCAGCGCGTTGTCCGACGTGGACGAGCGCGTGCGCGGCCTGCGCGCCGGTGGCGACGACTACCTGACCAAGCCGTTCGCCTCCGACGAGATGGCGGCGCGGGTGGAAGTGCTGTTGCGTCGCCGCCAGCAGCCGGCCAGCAACGAGACCGTGCTGCGGGTCGGCGACCTGCAGCTGGACCTGCTGGCGCGCACCGCCCACCGTGGCGGGCGCAGCCTGAGCCTGCTGCCGACCGAGTTCAAGCTGCTGGAGTACCTGATGCGCAACGCCGGGCAGGTGCTGACCCGGATGATGCTGTTCGAGGAAGTGTGGGGCTACCACTTCGACCCGGGCACCAACCTCATCGACGTGCATATCGGCCGCCTGCGGCGCAAGCTGGACCAGGCCGATGCACCGTCGCTGATCCGTACCGTGCGCGGCAGTGGCTATGTCCTCAGCGAAACTGTCTGACGGCTGGCGTTCGTCCAGCAGCCGCCTGCTGGGGCTGTACAGCCTGCTGTTCGTGGCCTGGTCGTGCGTGCTGCTGGGGGTGCTGTACTGGCGGGTATCGCTGTACCTGGACGAGCTCGCGCAGTCCGCGGTGCTGCAACGCGCACATCTGTTCGAGCACTTCACCGGCGATGGGCTGACCGCGGCGCTGCGCGAGAACCGCCGCTACGACCTGCATGGTATTGATGCCTACGGCCTGTTCACCCCCGACGGAAAACCGCTTGCGGGCATGCTGAAGTCGCTGCCGGCACAGCTGCCACTCGATGGCAGCGCACACCCGGTTTCCGGATTGCCCATCGCCGATGTGAACGCGCGAGGCAAGCGCGGCTTCGGCCTGGCGATGCCCACCCGTGACGGCCGCATCCTGGTGCTGGTGCGCTACAGCGGGCCGTTGAACGAGGTCAATCACCTGATCCTCGACGCGCTGTTGTGGGGCGTTTCACTGACCCTGGTGCCGGGGCTGCTGGGCTGGCACCTGTTGCGACGGCGGCCGCTGCGACGCATCCAGGCCATCGAACAGGCCACTGCGCGCATCGTTGCCGGTGATCTGGGCCAGCGGCTGCCGTTGGCCAACCGCCGCGATGAACTGGACATGCTGGCGACCATCGTCAACGCCATGCTCGACCGCATCGAGCAGCTGATGACCGAGGTCAAAGGAGTGTGTGACAACATCGCCCACGACCTGCGCACCCCGCTGACGCGCGTGCGTGCGCAGCTGTACCGCATGCGCCAGCAGGTGCAGGAGGACGACCCGCAGGCAGTGGCGCTGGAGCAGGTGCTGGAGGAAACCGACACGTTGATGGCACGCTTCCGCGCGCTGCTGCGGATCTCCGAGCTGGAGGATCACCAGCGTCGTTCCGGCTTCGCCACGCTGGCGCCGGAGCCACTGCTGCAGGAGATCCACGCCTTCTATGCACCGCTGGCGGAGGAGAAAGGGCAGGTGTTGTTGCTGGAGTTGGACGCCGATCTGCCGGGCGTGATGGGGGATCGCGGCCTGTTGTTCGAAGCGATCGGCAACCTGCTCGACAATGCGATCCGGTTCGCACCGGAGGGCGGCGGCGTGCAGCTGTCGGCGCGGGTGGAAGACGGCGCGACCTGCATCGCGGTGGAGGATTCCGGGCCGGGCATACCCGAGACGGAGCGCAGCCTGGTGTTCCAGCGTTTCCATCGCGCGGAGGCCATCAAGGGCGGTGGATTCGGCCTGGGCCTGTCGATCGTGGCAGCCATTGCGGGGCTGCATGGGTTTCGCCTGCAGGTGACGTCGTCCGCGCTGGGTGGCGCGCGCTTCAGCCTGCTGTGCCGACCGCAGGTGCTGTAGGGGGTGTTCTTCTGCAGGGCTTGCAGCCCTGCACCTGCCGCAATCAACGTCAACGTCAAAAGCGGGCAGTCCGTGGGATGGCGGGGTGGGTCCGGTGGCAGGGGACGCCGTGAACCCATCCATGGGGGCTTGGTCGCGCCATCCATGGCGCTCACACCCCTGCCACCGGCCCCACCCCGCCTTCGACAGTATTTCGCGATCTGCTGGAACGGCATTCTGCTCTGGTAGGTGTCGACCTTGGTCGACACGGTAGATCTGATCAAAGTTTGACTATCGATATCTGACGGATGTGTCGACCAAGGTCGACACCCACCAACAGCCGCGGGAATCTGTCAGAGGTGGGGCGGTGTCGGAGTGCGGGGTGTCAGCCGCATGGATGCGGCTGCCAAGCCTACACGGACGTACTTGCGGCGTCCCCGCACTCCGGCATCGCCCCACCAAACCGCGGAAAGCACGCTGTTGCTGTTGCTTTGGCTGTTGCTGTTGCCGTTGCTTCTGCGGGTGCAGGGCGCAGCCCTGCCGAACCCACTCCCTTCATGAAATATGTTTCATCTGCGGCACAGCCTTGTTTTAGCCGGTAGCGCCGATACTTGCCGGCCTGCGCTGCCCGCGGTGGGCAGTGGCATCGCTGGAGAGCCGCATGCTCGGGTTGGTCAGGACCGCGCTCAACAAGCCTTACACCTTCGTGGTGATGGCCATTTTCATCTGCATCGTCGGTCCGCTCAGCGCGCTGCGCACCCCCACCGATGTATTCCCCGATATCGGCATCCCCGTCATCGCCGTGGTCTGGCAGTACACCGGCCTGTCACCGGATGCGATGGCCGGGCGGGTGATCTCGCCCTACGAGCGTGCGCTCAGCACCACCGTCAACGACATCGAGCACATCGAATCGCAGTCGCTGGCGGGCATGGGCGTGGTCAAGGTGTTCTTCCAGCCCGGCGTGGACATCCGCACCGCCAATGCGCAGATCACCGCGATCTCGCAGACCATAGTCAAGCAGATGCCGGCCGGCATGACCCCGCCGCTGATCCTCAACTACAGCGCCTCCACCGTGCCGGTGCTGCAGATGGCGTTCTCCAGCCCGACGCTGGGTGAATCGCAGATCCGTGACCTGGCGCAGAACACCGTGCGCCCGCCGCTGACCTCGATCCCCGGCCTGGCCATTCCCGCGCCCTACGGCGGCAGGCAGCGCCAGATCACCCTCGACCTGGACCCGCAGGCAATGGCGGCCAAGGGCCTGTCCGCGCAGGACGTGGGCAACGCACTGGCCGCGCAGAACCAGATCACCCCGGTCGGCACCGCCAAGCTGGGCAGCAACGAATTCACCGTGTTGCTCAACAACAGCCCCAGCGAAATCGAAGCGCTGAACGACCTGCCGATCCGCACCGTCAACGGTGCGGTGGTCACCATCGGCCAGGTCGCCCATGTGCGCGATGGCTCGCCGCCGCAGACCAACATCGTGCGGGTCAACGGTGGCCATTCGGTGCTGATGGCGGCGCTGAAGAATGGCGACGCCTCGACCCTGACCCTGGTCAGCCGTATCCGCGCCATGCTGCCGCAGATCGGGGAAACCCTGCCGCCGTCGCTGAAGATCTCGTTGCTCGGCGATGCGTCCACCTTCGTGCGCGAATCGATCAGCAGCGTCGCCCGCGAGGGCATCATCGCCGCGCTGCTGACCAGCGTGATGATCCTGGTGTTCCTCGGCAGCTGGCGCTCGACCGTGATCATCGCCGCCTCGATTCCGTTGGCGGTGCTGTCGGCCATCGCGCTGCTGTCCGCCGCCGGGCAGACGCTCAATGTGATGACCCTGGGTGGCCTGGCACTGGCCGTGGGCATCCTGGTCGACGATGCCACGGTCACCATCGAGAACGTCAACTGGCACCTGGAGCAGGGCAAGGGCGTACGCGAGGCGATCCTTGAGGGCGCTGCGCAGATCGTCGGCCCGGCATTCGTGTCGCTGCTGTGCATCTGCATCGTGTTCGTGCCGATGTTCCTGCTCGACGGCATCGCCGGTTATCTGTTCCGGCCGATGGCGCTGGCGGTGATCTTCGCCATGGCCAGCTCGTTCGTGTTGTCGCGCACGCTGGTGCCGACCATGGCGTTGTACCTGTTGCGTCCGCACCGGGTGGAGGGCGGGGCAGGCCATCATCCCGAGGATGCGTTCCTCAACCATCATGAAGGCGATCATCCGCAACCGCGTCGCGCACGGATGGCGGCCACGCTGGTGCGCTGGCAGCAGCGCTTCGAAGCCGGATTCTCCGCCACCCGCGACCGCTACCACGCGCTGCTGGGCCTGGCACTGGCGCACCGGGGCCGCTTCCTGCTGGGTTTCATTGCCTGCGTGCTGGTGTCCTTCGCGCTGCTGCCAACCCTGGGCCAGGACTTCTTCCCGGCCACCGAAGCCGGTGCATTGTCGCTGCATGTGCGCCTGCCCCTGGGCACGCGCATCGAGGAAACCGCTGCATCATTCGACCGCATCGAAGCGCGCATCCGCCAGGAACTGCCGCCGCAGGAGATCGATGCCATCGTCGACAACCTCGGCCTGCCGATGACCGGCATCAACATGGCCTACAGCGCTACGGGCACCATCGGTCCGCAGGATGGTGACATCCAGGTCTCGCTGAAACCGGGTCACGGCGATGCCGCCGAATACGCGCGACGCCTGCGTGAGGTACTGCCTTCGGCCTTCCCGGGCGCCAGCTTTGCGTTCCTGCCCGCCGATACCAGCAGCCAGATCCTCAACTTCGGTTCGCCGGCACCGCTGGACGTGCGCATCGCCGGACCGGATGCGGCCGGCAATCGCGCCTATGCGCAGGAACTGCAGCGCCGCCTGCGCCACGTGCCGGGCCTGGTCGACCTGCGCCTGCAGCAACCCGATGGCTACCCGACCCTGAAGGTGGAGGTCGATCGGCTTCGCGCCAATGGGCTGGGCATCACCGAGCGTGATGTCACCAACAGCATGGTGGCGTCGCTGGCCGGTAGCGGCCAGGTCGCCCCGACATTCTGGTTGAGCCCGAAGAACGGCATCTCCTACAGCGTGGTCGCCGCCACGCCGCAGTACCGCATGGACAGCCTGGCCGCACTTCAGGCGCTGCCGGTCACCGGCAGCGGTGGTGGCGTGCCACAGGTGCTCGGTGGCCTGGCCGAGATCCAGCGCGGCTCCAGTTCGGCGGTCGTTACCCATTACAACGTGCAACCCACGCTGGACGTATATGCCAGCGTGCAGGGCCGCGATCTCGGCGCCGTGGCGGCCGACGTGCAGAAGATCATCGATGGCATGGCAGGCCAGCGGCCGCGCGGCACCGAGGTTGGCCTGCACGGCCAGATCGATGCGTTGCACGTGGCCTTCAGCGGCCTGGGCTACGGCCTGCTGGCTGCGATCGTGCTGATCTACCTGCTGATCGTCATCAACTTCCAGTCCTGGACCGATCCGTTCGTGATCATCACCGCGCTGCCGGCGGGCCTGGCAGGCGTGGTCTGGATGCTGTTCCTGACCCACACCACGTTGTCCGTGCCGGCATTGACCGGTGCCATCCTGTGCATGGGCGTGGCCACGGCCAACTCGATCCTGGTGGTCAGTTTCTGCCGCGAGCGCCTGGCCGAGCACGGCGACGCGGTCAAGGCCGCACTGGAAGGGGGGTTTACCCGCTTCCGCCCGGTCTGCATGACCGCGCTGGCGATGATCCTGGGCATGCTGCCGACTGCACTGTCCACTGAACAGAATGCACCGCTGGGCCGCGCGGTGATCGGCGGCCTGCTGCTGGCCACGTGCGCCACGCTGCTGTTCGTGCCGGTGGTGTTCGCATTGGCCCACTCCCGTAAAACCCGTACTGCTCCTGCCGGAGAACCCCTGCATGTCTGAGTCTTCGCTGCCGCAGCATTCGCTGCGCCGTCCTCTGGTCCTGGCCGCCGCCGTGGTGGTCATCCTCGTTGCCGGTGGCCTGGCCCTGCGCGCGCAGCAGGCACACGCCGTGGTCGATTGGACCGAGCGCCAGGCGGTGCCGTCGGTGCAGGTGGTCACCGCAGGGGCGCGGGGTGCTGCGGGCACGATGACGCTGCCGTCGCACCTGAGTGCCTGGACCGAAGCACCGATCCACGCGCGTGTGGGTGGCTACCTGAAGTCGTGGAGCGCTGACATCGGCCAGCCGGTGAAGGCGGGGCAGGTGCTGGCGGTGATCGACAGCCCGGAGCTGGACCAGCAGATCGCGCAGGCGCATGCCCATCTGCTGCAGGTGCAGGCCGATGCGGCGCTGGCCAAGGTCAGCGCCGAGCGCTGGCAGGGCATGCTCGGCAGCCATTCGGTATCGCGCCAGGAAGCCGACGAGAAGCAGGCCAATGCGGTGGCCGCACAGGCCAGCGTGGAAGCGGCGCAGGCCGACTACGCGCGGCTGCAGGAACTCGGTCGTTACCGCACCTTGCGTGCGCCGTTCGATGGCACGGTCACCTCGCGGCAGACCGATGTCGGCCAGTTGATCCGCGCCGATGACAGCGGGCGCGAGTTGTTCAACATCGCCGATACCCGACGCCTGCGCCTGATGGTGCCGGTACCGCAGAACAGCGCGGCCAGCATCCGTCCCGGGCTGCAGGCAACCTTGCAGGTACCGGGCCAGGAGGGACGCCACTTCACCGCCACCCTGCAGGGAGACTCCAGCGCGATCGACCGCAGTTCCGGCACCCTGCTGGCACAGTTCGTGGTCGACAATGCCGATGGCGCACTGCTGCCCGGCAGCTACGCGGAAGTGACGCTGCCACTGCAGGGCGGAGGAGCTGGCGTGAGCGTGCCAGCGGAGGTGTTGATCTTCCGGGCCAAGGGCACCCAGGTGGCAGTGGTCGACAGCAAGGACATCGTGCACCTGCGCGACATCCATATCGCCAGTGACCTGGGCAGCACGCTGCGCGTCGACCGAGGCCTGCAGGCCGGGGACAGGGTCATTCCCAATCCGCCTGATGCTTTGCGCGAAGGTGACCGGGTGCATGTGGTGGCCGGCGGACAGGAGCCCACGCATGCCCGCGGCTGAGCGCACAGCGACGCTGGTCGTGATGGGCTTGCTGCTGGGAGGCTGCTCGCTGGCACCCACCTATCAGACGCCGGTCCTGGCGATGCCTGCAGCCTATGAGCACACGGAAAAAGTGGATACCCGCTCGCCGCTGCCACAGGCGTGGTGGCAGGCCTTCCAGGACCCGGTGCTGGACCAGCTGCAACAGCAGTTGGGCGCGGCCAACCCGAGCCTGGCGCTGGCCGTGGCGCACTACGATGCGGCACGCGCCGCAGCGGGTGAAGTGGCATCGGCGCGGGCGCCGCAGGTCGGCTTCAGTACCGGCCCGGTGCGCCAGCGGCAGTCCGATGACAAGCCGCTGCGCAGCGCCACCCAGCCGGCCATCTATGACAGCAATACCGCCACGTTCTCGCTGTCGTTCGACCTTGATCTGTGGGGCCGCCTGCGCAACGCGGCTGCCGCGGGCAAGGCGCGTGCCGAAGCCAGTGGCGATGACCTTGCCGCTGCGCGGCTGAGCCTGTCGCAGCAGTTGGCCGGGCTCTATCTGCAGCTTCGCGGCGCCGAGGCGCAGCAGGCGATCCTGCATGACAGCATCGAGGACTACCGGCAGGCGTTGGCGCTGACCGAAGACCGTTTCCGTGGCGAGATCGCTTCGCAACTGGACGTATCGCGGGCGCAGCACCAACTGGCCAGCGCGCAAGCCGATCTGGATGCGCTCGACGGCCGCCATGAACTGCTGCGGCATGCCATCGCCGAACTGGTTGGCGCGCCGGCCACCGGCTTCGTCATCGCCGACGCGGGTCTGCCAGCCCTGCCATCGGTGCCTGCCGATCTGCCCAGCCGCCTGCTGCAGCGACGGCCGGATATCGCTGCCGCTGAGCGCCGGGTGTTCGCTGCCAATGCGGGCATCGGTGTGGCGCGCGCCGCGTGGTTCCCGCAGCTCAGTCTCAGCGGCCTGCTGGGTGGCCAGACCTCGGGTGGCAGTGCCCTGCTCGACGCGGGTAACCGCTACTGGGCGCTGGGTCCGCTGGCGGCGCTGCCGGTGTTCGATGGCGGCCGTCGCAAGGCGGCCAAGGCCGAGGCCTATGCCGAGTTCGACGCGGCCTCGGCGCAGTACCGGGCTACCGTGCTGGCCGCGATCCGCCAGGTGGAAGACCAGCTGACCCTGCTGCGCCAGCTCGATGCGCAGCGCGGCCACGAGCAGGATGCGGTGACTGCGGCGCGGCGTGCCGAGCAGATCGCCAATGACCGTTACACCGGTGGTGCGGTGAGCTACCTGGACGTGGTCAGCGCGCAGACCGATGCCCGCCAGGCGCAGTTGGGGCTGCAGGACATCCAGAGCCGGCAGCTGCAGGCCAGCGCGGCGTTGATGGCGGCGCTGGGCGGAGGCTGGTCGCGATAGCCGCTGGAGGCGGTCTCAGCCTGTGAGAGGGCGGGGCGGAACAATCGCCCCATCCACCCCGGACAGGAGAGTGCACGATGATGGCCTGGAATCGAACTGTCGTTGCCGCCTACGCACCGGCGATGATTGGCTGGTGCCTGGCGCTGGCCGCCGGCTTGCGCCTGGAACAACTGCGAGGCGACCTGCATGCGCAGGCGTTGCTGCCGCTGCTGCACGGCGGCGTTGTGGCGTTGCTGGTGCTGACACTGGCCTGCACGCTGGCCGCAAGCGCGGTGCTGTGGCGGGCCAATCGGCCACCACCGCGAACCGCCGCCCCGTGATCTACAGCGCAGCGGCGTCCATCAGCACGAACCGGCAGGGCGCACGCTGGAAGGCGTTGATCTGTGGCACCAGGCGCTGGAAGTGTTCGCTGGCGCAGTGGAGGTCAAGCGCGGCGCGGTCCGGCCAGAGCTCGATGAAGATGAAGTGCCCGGGATCCTTCTGGTCAACGAACAGTTCATAGCTGACGCACAGCGGCTCGCGCTGCGTGCACGCGACCAGCTCCCGGTAAAGCGGAAGCACGGTTTCCACGGCATCGGGATGGATGAAATCCTCGGCGATCACCTTGAGCATGTCGGTACCTGCAACGCGGGCCCTGCAGGATAGTGCCGACGCAGGGCCGGCACCATCCACCGTCAGCGCAATACTGCGTCCGCACTGACCAGCTGCACATCGTGCATCTGGTTGAGGTAAGCCTCGTAGTAGCCCTTGTGCGAGGCACCGACGATGGCCAGCATGCGGCTGCCGGGGTGCAGGCCCAGCACGTCGCGCATGTTGGCGACCATGCGCAGGTTGCGGGTTTCCCAATAGCCGACATACATCCTGCCGAACGCCTTGGCTGAGGGCTCGACGAGTGTCGCGCCGAAGTCGCTCCGGTACGCGTCCATCGCCGCTGCGGGGCTGTTGTAGGCCCTGTACAGCGCCAGCACGCCGTCGGGCTTGTCCAGGTCGGCCACCAGGCGCTTGTCGGCGTCCCGCCGCGCCTGCGAGTGCTTGTTCTTCCAGGCGCCGGTGATGGCGGCGCTGGCCGCCGCTTCGTCCTCGGCAGGTGTGGGCGAATCGGCGGTGTGGTCGTCCACGGCCCAGAGACGCTCATGGCCGAGGCGCGCAGCGACTTCGGCAGCGATCAGATTCGTTTCATTGCGGCGAGCCAGGCCTTTGTCGAGGAACTCGACCAGGGCCGCGCTCAGCCCGTCGCCGTCCTTGCGTTCGGCGGCAGCCAGGCGCAGCCACTGCACCTGGGCCGATCCCCGTTCGCCCGCCGCCAGGAACAGCGCGGCCAGCCGACGACGCTGGGCAGGCGTCGGATCATCTGGCCAGTTCGAGAGCAGGCGCTCGACCTCGGTGTTCGCAGCGGGCACGTCCAGCCCGGTCGCGGCCTGTGCGGCCGAAGTGTCGAAGCAGTAGGTGGCCACGCTTTCCGCGTAGCGGGCGGGGTAGCGGCGCATGAAATCACACTGCAGGCCGGACAGGTCCTCGGTGGCGATCAGCTCGGGTTTCCAGGCGACCAGCCGCTGCAGCAACGGCTCGAGCAGGGCCGGCTGGAAGGTCTTGGGCAGGCCGGACAAGTGCGTGCTGCCCAGTACCAGCACTTCGTTCGGGCGCCCGGCGGGCGGCCCCTTCAACTGGTCGGGATGGAAGGTCGGGCGATAGGGGGCATCGGCGGCCAGGGCGCCGGCGCTGCACAGGCCCAGGATCAGGAAGCTGGCCAAGCGTGTGAACATGCGATCTCCGTGTCAATGAACGTCCTGCAGTCCGCTGCATGCTGGCCATTTTCATCTGCCTCGGAATCTCCCGTTGGTCATGCAAACCTTTTCGGCTTGAACTGCATCGGCGTTCGGGCGAGGCTGTGCTCAATGAAGGCAACGACGACCCCTATCCCGCGTGCCAGCGACTGGACCATCGGCAGCCCGCGGCTGAGCCTTAGGCCCTTCACAACGGATGACGCAGGCGAGGCGTTCATCGCGATCACGCCGGGCCTGACCCGCTACATGGCATTCGATCCGCCTGCATCGGAGCAGGCATTCGCCGTGGTCTGGCGCACGTGGTTGCTCACCATCGCTGATGGTTCGGACTTCACATTCGTCATCCGCCGCCGCACGGACCACACCTTCCTTGGCTTGGCAGGCCTGCATCGTACCGGTGATGCGGAACCCGAGCTGGGCATCTGGATCGCTGAATCCATGCATGGGCAGGGCTATGGCCGCGAAGCCGTGTCGGCGGTGCTGGCGTCCGCGTCCCTGCGGCTGGACTGCGCCGCATTCCGTTACCCGGTAGCCGAGCAGAACGCGCCCAGCCGGCGCTTGGTGGAATCCCTCGGAGGTGTGCCGGTCGCGCGTGAGCAAGCTGTGAAGTACATCGCGATTGTCTACCGCATCCCCGCAATGGCGCCGCAAGTTGCGACGGACGTCGCGGAATCCCGCTAAAGCCGCCCGCCCCATCGCCGATATCTCCTCTGGATCCCGCTCCAGTCACCCGCTGCAGGACCCCAGGCTGCCCCCGATGGGCGGTCCGCGCTGTGTGTTCCGCTGCTCCCAGATGCCGATCGCACCCGCACCAGATGTTCTTGCCAGCCGCTCGAGGGGTGCCCACCCGGTACCTGTAGTCCCAAGCAACTGAAGTTGCCGCCGGGCATCCCGCCCGTCGGGTCGCAACCGCTTACCGGACACCGAGGATCAGACAATGCTCATTCCAGGCTTCACGGCGGGCGCGCAGGCGCCGGCCGAGCTGCATACCCGTTGGTCGCCGTGGCGCGCGCTGCTGGGCGCGCTGGCCCCGCAGCAGCGCACCCGCACCGAGCCGGCGGCGACCCACCGCGCCGAGCTCGAAGCCCAGGTTGCGGCGTTGCACCGCGTGCAGGCGGTCATCGAGTTCGCACTCGACGGCACCATCCTGCAGGCCAATGACAACTTCCTGCAGGCGATGGGCTACCGGCTGGACGAGATCCAGGGCAAGCACCATTCGCTGTTCGTCGATCCCGAACTGGCACGCAGCGCGGAATACCGTGATTTCTGGGCGAGGCTCGGGCGCGGCGAGTACGATGCCGGGCAGTACCGTCGCTTCGGCAAGGGCCAGCGCGAGATCTGGATCCAGGCGTCGTACAACCCGGTGCTTGACCAGCTGGGGCGGCCCTACAAGGTGGTCAAGTTCGCCACCGACATCACGGCGCAGAAGCTGCAGGCGGCCGATTCCGCGGGGCAGCTGGCGGCGATTGGAAAGTCGCAGGCGGTGATCGAGTTCAGCATGGATGGCCGCATCCTCTCGGCCAACGACAACTTCCTCGCCACCACCGGCTACAGCCTTGATGAGGTGCGTGGCCAGCATCATTCGCTGTTCGTCGAGCCGGGGCATCGCAGCAGCGATGAATACCGGCAGTTCTGGGAAAAGCTCGGGCGCGGCGAATACGATGCCGGGCAGTACCGTCGCCTCGGCAAGGGCGGGCGCGAAGTCTGGATCCAGGCCTCCTACAATCCCATCCTCGACCTCAACGGCAAGCCGTTCAAGGTCGTCAAGTACGCCACCGACATCACCGCGCAGGTGCATGAGAACCAGGCGATGCAGCGTGCGGTTGCGCAGACCCGCGAGGTGGTGGCCGCAGCCAAGCAGGGCGATCTGACCCGGCGCGTGGCCACGGCCGACAAGCAGGGCGCGATCGCCGAACTGTGCGACGGCGTCAACTCGCTGGTCGAGGCGATGGCCGCGATCATCGGCCAGATCAAGTTCGCCGCCGATACCATCGCGGTCGGTGCGACCGAGATCGCCCAGGGCAACAGCGACCTGTCGCAGCGCACCGAGCAGCAGGCGGCGTCGCTGGAGGAAACCGCGGTGTCGATGAAGGGGCTCGCCGAGACAGTGCAGCGCACCGCCACCAACGCGCGCCAAGCCAGCCAGCTGGCCGGTGGGGCGGCCGATGTCGCCGCACGGGGCGGCAGCGTGGTGCACGAGGTGGTGGAGACGATGGCGGTGATCAATGCATCTTCTCGGCGCATCGTCGACATCATCGGCGTGATCGATGGCATCGCCTTCCAGACCAACATCCTCGCGCTGAATGCCGCAGTGGAGGCTGCGCGTGCAGGCGAACATGGCCGCGGCTTTGCGGTGGTCGCCACCGAGATCCGCGAGCTGTCGCAGCGCTCGGCCAGCGCCGCCAAGGAGATCAAGCAGCTGATCGATGAGTCGGTGGCCAACGTCGGGGCCGGTACCGCCCAGGTCGAGAGTGCCGGCCGCACCATGGACGAGATCGTGAGCAACGTGCGCCGGGTCAGCGATCTGATGACCGAGATCAGCACCGCCTCGCAACAGCAGAGCGATGACATCCAGCAGATGAACCATGCGGTGGACCTGATCGACCAGGGCACCCAGCAGAACGCGGCCCTGGTCGAAGAGGCTTCGGCTGCCGCGCGCAGCATGGAGGAGCAGTCGGCGCACCTGTTGCAGACCGTGGCCAGCTTCCGTGTCCAGGAAGGTGCTGGGCATGCGCATGGGGTACCAGCCCTGCGCGCGGTCTAGGCGCGCTGGCCGGACGGGGCCTCGGCGGTGCCGGGCGCCGGGGCGAGGTGCACGCAGTTGCGCCCGTCACGCTTGGCGCGATACAGGGCCTGGTCGGCGTGAGCGACCAGGTCACTGGGTTCGCGCTCATCGCCGGCGGCCTGCCAGGCCACGCCCACGCTGATGGTCACCTGGCCATCGGCAGCCGGCAGTGCGGCGCTTTCGACGGCGGCGCGCAGCCGTTCGCCCAGCTCCAGCGCGTGCATTGCCTCGGCCGAGGGCAGGGCGGCGATGAACTCCTCGCCGCCGTAGCGGGCCAGCAGGTCATCGCCGCGCTGCAGGCAACCATCGAGGATCGCGGCAACCGCGCGCAGGCGGCGGTCACCCTCCGGGTGCCCATAGGTATCATTGAGCCGCTTGAAGTGATCGATGTCGATCATCAGCACCGCCAGGCCCAGGCCCTGGCGGCGGGCACGGCGGTGGGCCGCGCCGAGTGACTCATCGAAGCAGCGCCGGTTGCCCAGCCCGGTGAGCGCATCGCGCCGGGCCAGGGTTTCCAGTTCATCGCGCTGGCGCTGGATTTCGACCTGGCTCAGCACACTGCGCAGGGCATAGCCGAGCAGGGCGCCGAGGAAGCCCACCGTGGCCAGGGTCGGCTGCAGGCGGGCGACCAGCAGCGCCACCATCATCAACAGCAGGGGCAGCATCAACGGCACGCCGGCATCGACGATGCGCCGCAGAGTGAGGGAAATCTCCGCCGCGGCGCGGCGACGACGGCTGCCGGCCATCACTGCCAGCAGCACGAACAGTCCGCTGATCAGCAGGTCCCCCCAGCTGCCATCGGGCAGTTGCGGCTGGTAGGTGTTGATGTAGAGCGCCAGCAGGAAGTAGCCCAGCGCGTAGAGGGTCAGTGTCCGGAAGAAATCGCGGCGGTCGGGATTGTCCTCGGCAATGAAGCGGATCAGTGCGAAGCAGAACACCAGGCTGTTCTGCACGCTGCTCATCGTCTTCAGGCACTGCGTCCACAACGCGGGGTTCAGCGGGGCCATGGCCTGGGTGTGCACGTAGTACAGCAGCCACAGCAGTGCAATGATCGCCAGGTCCACCGCACGGATGGCGCGGCTTCCGCCTCCCGGGCTGGCGGCGACGTAGGTCAGGGGAATCCGGTAGAACACGTACAGGATCAGCGACGACACGCTCATCTGCGTGGGATCGAGGCCGGCCACGTTGCGGTACAGCAGGGCCAGCAGTGCAAGCGAGAACAGCGCGACGGCGGCGCCAAGCATCCGCCATTTGCAGGCCGCGCGGCTGTCACGTGCACGCCGCGCGCAGGCCAGTGCGGCCAGCAGCGGGGCGGTGATCAGCATCAGGTAGGAGCCGACCGGGTCCTGCGGTCCGATCAAGGCAATGACGAGCGCGTGCGTGACCACAAAAAACAGTGCAGCACGCAACGTCATGCATTCCCCCGCCCCGATCCGGCGCGATCACGATAGGCAGAAGTGCGTGAGGCTGGCAAGAAAAGTGTGCGCTACGTCTAATGCCAACGTTGTCACAAGTCGCAGTTGTGTTTCAGCGAGGGGGCGTGGCCGTACCTTCGAGATGGGCGAACATCCAGAAATTGCGGGGCTGCCCCCGTACACGGCGATAGGCGTGCAGCAGGCCTTCCCGCTGCATGCCGAGGCGTTCCAGCACGGCGATCGAGCGGGCATTGCTGTCGAGGACAGTCGCCTGGATGCGGACCAGGCGGCGTACTGCGTGCCCCCAGTCGAGCACTGCGCGCGCCGCATGGGTGGCCAGCCCTTGTCCCTGCCAATGCGGGTCGAGGTCATACGCGAGCTCGGCGCGGCCGTGCAGGAGATCGATGCCGTTCAAGCCGATGGTGCCGATCAACCCGTCCTCGGCATCGGCCAGCGCCCAGCGCTGATCGGGGCCGCCCGGCATATAGCGGGCGACCTGCTGGCGCAAGGCGTGTTCCGAGATGTCGCCCCAGCTGGTGTGTTCGATCACGCCCGGCAGAGAGAGAGGTAGCGGGACCATGCGGCCGCATCATCGGTCCGCAGGGGGCGCAGACGTGCGGGCAAGGTGTCTGGAAGTGACGGCACATTCGACGCAGGCATGCCGGGCAGTGTGGACACCCTGGGCCTGGAAAAGCAAAAGGCCAGGTCATGGACCTGGCCTTTGATGCAGTGGTGCCGGTGAAAGGCACTACGGCACTTTTCCCGCTCAATCCCGATCACGCCCGAATAGTGACTATATTCAACGGATTCAGTAGCTTGCGCGCGCTGCGCGAATCGCTCTAATCACGCGTTGGCCCGTGTCTGCCCGATGGCGTTACGCCAGAATTACGCCGAAGATTGTCGGCATGGCATCTATCCAACGACGCGGCACCTCCTGGCGTGCCGAGATCTACAAGGACGGTCGACGCGAGTCGAACACCCTCCCCACGAAGGCGCAAGCGGTCCAGTGGGCGCTGATGCGCGAAGCCGAGCTGACGGGTGCACGCCTCCCAGAGAATACCGTGAAGGACGCCCTGCGCCGCTATGCCGATGAGGTGGCGCCTAAGCACAAGGGTGCACGGTGGGAGCTGGCCCGGCTGGGACTGCTGGAGCGGGATCCCCTGGCGCTCGTGCGCCTGCCCGCTCTTCGGCCGATCCACTTGGCCGAATGGCGCGAGCGCCGCTTAGGTCAGGTCGCACCCGCCTCCGTCCGGCGCGAGATGAACCTGCTGCAGTCGGTGTTCAAATCCTGCCGGAAGGATTGGGGATGGCTGAACGGGGACCCGATCAAGGACGTGGACCGGCCACAGGCTCCGGCCAGCCGGAAGCGCAGGGTGGCCCAGGAGGAGATCGACCGGCTGACGCTGGCGCTGGGATACGACGGCGGCGTGCCGGAGACGGCTCAGCACCGGGTCGCGCTGTGCTTCATGTTCGCCCTGGAGACAGCCATGCGCGCGGGCGAGATCTTGGGCATGAAATGGTCCGATGTGTCGGCCAAATCCGTGACCTTGCCGAAGACCAAGAACGGCGACGTTCGCCGTGTGCCAATGTCAGCCCGCGCGCGGGAGATTATCAGCCTTCTGCCGCAGGAGGCGGATAACGTTTTCGATCTGGACCCCGGCACGCGAGACACCCTTTTCCGCCGTGCGCGGGATGCCGCTCAGATCGAGAACCTGCACTTCCACGACAGCCGAGCAGAGGCGATCTGGCGGCTATCTAAGAAGCTGGACGTGATGGAGCTGGCCCGGGTTATTGGCCACCGGGACCTGAAGAGCCTCTTGATTTACTACCAGACCGACGCCGACGAGCTGGCTGACCGGCTCGGTTAGCTTGGCGCCACGCCAGCACCTCGCCGGCAATCCATGTGGCCGGGCGCATGCTGATCCGGACGGGGAAGTCCGGCCTGCAGGCGACGGTCTCCAGCACCGTTCGCGCAGCCAGGCCGAGCAGGGTGCCGACTTCTTCGGCACCTATGGCTCGCAGCTCGAATGGGATGTTCTCGGCAGCTCCCATGATTCCCTCCGTCAGATCGACGCCAGCGCCGCGCGCTGGGTCTTGGGTTTGCGCTCAGCCAGGCCGAGCTGGAACTGCAGGACGTTGTCGACCGCCGCAGGCACCACTGACGGCCGCGCGCTGCGCGCCGGGCGGTTGAGCCGGCGCCATGCCGCAATGGCCGCATCGGGGTCGGCATGCTTGCTGGTCGACCTGCAGGCGCACTCGACCAGGTGGCCACCGCCGGCAGCGGTACAGCGCTTGTCGTGGATGTGGCGCGCGCGGTGGCCGGCCGCGCAGTTCGGCAACCCTTCGGGGTGGCTGATATGTTCCTGGGTCATGGCTTGTTGCACTCCTGGATGTGGGCTTCGAGCTTTTCCAGCAGGAAGGTGGCTTGCGCCGCGCGGTGGCGGCGGTCGTAAGTGTTGAGGTGGGCCGGCGCATCGACGAGCCACTGCAGTGGCTGGATGAGCCAGCTGGGATCGAAGGGGAGCAGGGTGCGCGGGTCGGCCTTCTTGTCAGGCGGGAAGCAATCCGGGCCTGCCCAGTCTTCGCTCATCCCGCAACGTGTGCAGACGCGCCGCTGGAAGTCGTGGACCTTCTCGGGCTGGATGACGCGCGGTGTCTCGAACAGGGCGCGCACAACGAGTCCACGCTGGTGAGCGGCGTAGACGTGCCCGGCATCGGCCTGGACCCAGCAGCCCGGCTTGAAGTCGTCCTTTAGGCGGTATTCCCAGCGGACAGGCTGCGCGGAGTAGAGCGAGGTCATCAGGGTGTCGGCCCACGCGCGCACCTGGTTGGCGGCAACGGGAGCGCCGGCCGGATCCACGCGCCGCATGGCAGCGACGACCGCAGCGACAGGCGACGATGCCTTGGTGGCCTCGACAGTGGTGGCCGGGGAAATGGGAAGCGGTGCGGTCATGCGAACAAGTCCAGTTGAGCCGGCAGTGCCGGCGGTAGTGCGGACTCATCACGTAGTAGGTCGGTCATGCGGAACGTCACGGCCCATGCGTCGGTATGGCGGATCAGGTACTGGTTTTCCTGGCACACCGAGATCTTTCCGGCGGAGATCAGGTAGCCGGCGTGCGCCGGCCCGGTGAATCCTTCGTATTCGATGCGCAGGATCTGCTCCCGTCGCCAGCCGGCGCGCAGCTTGCGGTCGAGGATCGAGCGGGCGAAGGCTCGAAGTTGATCAGGGCTCATCGCGGCTTTCCTTGGGCGGGATTGGCCCGGTATGGCGGTAGTCACGCAGTGGGTCGGCGACGAACTTGCCGCTGACCACTCGGCGCACGGTGTATTGGGGGAAAGCCTCAGCGGGCAGGCGGGCTTGCGCCTCATCCATCAGCGCCACGAACTGCTGCTGCCATTTCAGCGGCATGGATTGCAGAGTCCGACGTGGGACGACCAGATAAGACGCACGGGTGAGCCCGAAAGCGTCCCACACAGGGCCGTTGTAGTAGGGGCACTCGACCGGCTCGGATTGGTCCTGCGCAGCGGTGAGCAGCTGATCAGTCATGGGAGGGCACCTCTTTGATCCAGCGGATTGAATGGATCCGCCGCTCTGCCTTGTGGCTGAACCGTCGCGGACGGGCTGCTGAGCGCAGCCAGGGGAATCGGGTGTGGACACGGCGCATCAGTCGGTGGCTGCTGGCGTGCTGCAGATGGCCGGCGAAGCTGGCGATGCGGTTAGACAGCTCACGGAAGTCCGCTGGGGTGCCGCGCAGCTTGTCGCCCTGGACGTGCCTGCCTTCCCACTCGGCCAGCGCGGTGTGCAGGTGCCCGACCACCCGGCGCCGAGCCAGGGTATGAGTCGGGTAGATCACGTATCCGAGGAAGTCCAAGCCGTCGGTCAGCTGGCAGAGCCTCTGCTCGGCCTTCAGCCGCAGGCCGAGCTGGTCTTGCAAGAAGTCCTCGATCTGGTCGCGCCAGGCGGCCAGCTGCTCGCGGTCGTGGTGGAACAGCACGAAGTCATCGACATAGCGCAGGTAGCGCTTGGCCTTGAGGACGTGCTTGGCGAACTGGTCCAGCGCGTCCAGGTAGACATTGGCGAAGAACTGGCTGGACAGGTTGCCGATCGGTAGGCCACGCCCGGCCGGTGCATTGGCCAGCCGCTTGTGTGGTGGCACCTGTGCCTGCTCGGTAGCCGTGGCCCGGTACTGGACGCCGGCATGTAGCGGCGAGCGGCGCAGTAGTGCATGGGTGGCACGCTGGACGACCAGTGGTGCGCCACGGCGCTGCAGCCGGGTACGCAGCAGCCGCCACAGGGTAGGCCGGTGGATGCTGTTGAAGAAGTTGGCGATGTCAAGCTGCAGATACCAACCACCACCCTTGCCGCTGTGCACCTGGCGCACGAACTGCTGGGCCCTGCGTACAGCCGCATGGCTGCCGCGGCCCTTGCGGTTGGCGTAGCTGTCGTGGATGAACGTCGGCTCCCACAGCGCTTCCAGCTGCGGCACCAGCCAGTGGTGCACGACGCGGTCGGCGAAGTCCGGCGCATGGATCTCGCGAGCCTTCGGGCGGGTTGCTACGAAGCACGTCGAGGGCCGTGGCTCCCAGCGGCCGGCCAGCAGCTCGCGCTGCAGCTGCAGCAGGCCGTCGGCCCAGCGATGGTCGAATCGCAGCTGGTTGAAGCTCGGAACCTTCTGGCGGCGCGCACGCCGCCATGCCTGGTACAACTCCTGCAGGCCTACCTCTCCCTGAAACTCACCGGCACGACGCACGGCCAACGCGAACCCGTTGTTGTTGCGGTGGTTGTTGTTGACGTTGCCGTTGTTGAAATTGACGTTCCACGCGGACGCCGAGGACCAGGCGGCCGCCTCCCCATACACTTGCGACCAGGCCGCGCAGCCCGGATGCGGATAGCGCGGCGTCGTCATGAGTTGGCCCCCGCAAGGGCGGTACGGGTACTCAGTTTCTTGCCACGCTGCGCGACGCCATCGGCTTGCGCATTCTGGGCATGGGAGACTTCGCGCAGGCGGCGGCGCCAGCCGCCGGCCTGCATGCCCAGCTCTTCGGCCAGGCGAATAAGCATTTCAAACTGGCGGAAGCTGGCGAAGGCGCCAACCCTTTTGCCGATCTGCAGGAGCTGCTTGAGAGCGTCGATATCCCGCACCAGCACCGCCACCCATCGCGCCTGCTCAGCACGCTCACGCCAGGCGTTGTTGGCGTTGATGAACACCTGCTGGGCACGCGCGCGCAGGTCGCTGCCGATCTGGTAGCGATGGTAGCGGGCGAACCGACGCACGGCGTTCTCGATCTCGACCGCCATGCGTTCGGCGGCCTTGATGATGGGTGGGGGCTGGAATCGGGAGGTCATCGGGAAAGCCTCAGCAGAAAATCAAATCACTGACCGGCACGACGCACGGCCAACGCGAACCCGCTGCCGTAGCGGGGGAGGCTGCTGACGTAGCCGCCGCCGAAACTGACGCTCCACGCGGACGCCGAGGACCAGGCGGCCGGGGTCTTCGACCAGTACCAGTCGTTCTGGATGTCCTTGAAGAAGTCGGTGTTGATGGCCGGCGAGTAGCGGCTGCGGTCGATCAGCAGCTGCAGTTCCTCGATGGTCGGCAGATCCCAGTCGGTGTGGCCGAGGAAGTCCAGGGCCTTGGCGGCGGATTCGCAGTCAGCATGCGGAACATCGCTGTCCACGATGTTGGTGGCGGTGAAGGTCAGGCCGTAGTCGGGCAGGAACACGGCGACGTGGTCGATGGAATCGTCCGGCAGCTGGTTGCGGTCGGCGCCGATCTTCTTGAAGATGATGGGGTTCATGGTTGCTCCAGGGAAAGGATCAAAAGGGCCAATTACTGACCGGCACGACGCACGGCCAACGCGAACCCGAGGCTGCCGCGGTGGGAGCCGTCGACGTAGCCGTAGCCGAAATTGACGAACCACGCGGACGCCGAGGACCAGGCGGCCGGCGTGCTGGTCCAGTGCCAGCGCGGCAGCACGCCCGGGAACAGCGCGGTATCGATGGCGGGCTCATGGCGGTTGTCATCGACAAGGGCGGCCAGTTCGGCGCGGCTCGGCATGCCCCAGTCGTCGTAGCCCAGCAGGCGCAGCTCACGGCATGCCTTTTCGCAGTCGGCCTGGCTCATCGGGTCGCCATCGCTGTCGCCGATGGACTTGACCGCCCACATGAGGCCGGTGGCGTGGTCGATCACCGCGACGTGGTCGGTACGCGGGTCGCTGCCGGCAGCGCTGGTGCCGTCGGCTAACAGCTTGGTGTGGCCAGTGGCGGTCACGCTGCCGGAGGCGACGGGATCTGCGGCGAGCTCGATCAGGTTGGTGATCGCCGCAGGAGAAAGGGCGAGCTGGATCTCGGTGTCGCCCTTGGTGCGAATGGTGATGGCGTTCAACGTGCGTTCCTCGCGTTGCTGTGGGTGCCGCCGACGGCGGCGCGGGTTGGACTGCAGAGAGCTGCCAGGGCTTCCAGACGCTCCGCCTCGGCGGTGTAGTGAGCTGCTCGCTCCTGACGGACCTTGTGGGAGAACTGCACGTCAGTCAGGGCATGCTCGGCAGCGTCGCGGTTTGCCTTTGCGAGGCGTGCCGGGTCGTGGTCGAAGATGTCGAGTTGATTGCGCATGCGGCTCCCTGGGATGGGTTACCGGCGAGTGGAAGTCCGGCCGGCGCGGAGCCCGGTCAATCGGGCGGGCGGTTGCTCAGTGGGTTTCGTCTGCGGCCAGTGGTGCGCGCTGACGCTCGGCGCTGCGCCGCTGCATCTCGGCCTTGAAGGCTGGCCAAGTGCTCTGGAGGTCTTCCCAGCAGCGCCATGCGAAGAACACGGCGCCGATGGCGCAGGCGAGGGCGACGGCGTCGACCCGGTTGTGCAGGGCCCAGGCGAGCAGTGCGAGCAGCAGGCCGACCACGAAGGCACAGAAGAAGGGCAGGACCAGGTGGCGCATTACTCGGTCTCCTGTTCGGTGGTGGGCTCGGCCGGCGCGGGCGCGGGGCCGGCGGGCGGGGTGATGGGCGGGATGCCGACGGCCATGGCGGCGAAGAAGTCGGGGTCGGTCACGCGGCACCGCCCTTGATGCGGAGGAGCGCGGCATCAAGTTCGGCAGAACGTGCGTGGATGATCGAATCCGGTCCACGCATGTGCTGCAGGGACGTGCGTGCTGCCTGAGCCGCCTCGATCAGATCGGCAAGCGCGTCTGCGACCTCCCGCAGCTCCTCAGTGCCGAAGCCTTCCTCTTCCAGGTCTGAAATCGCGGCCCGGATCGCCTGCTGTGCGTCTACAAAGAAGCTCACGCAGCACCGCCTTGGGCGCCTGCGCCCTCAGTGGAGGCAATGAACGCCTGTAGCTTCTTCTGGCTCGTGGGCGGCAGTGCGATGTAAGTGCGACCGGCAATGACGTGGTGCTGGCCAGCGGTCTCCATGAAAGTCGGCGCGGTGTCGGTGGACACGTACACGGCCATGGCCGTTGCGCCTTTCGTCCGGCGCCAGCCCGACACGCTCCAGCCGGCCGGATCCTTCATCACTCGCAAGCGCATGCCACAGCCAGGCACTTCGATGACGGGGAGGCTCGGTGCGGCGGCGCTCATGCAGCACCTGCCTGTGCGCGCGCTGCGCGGCGAGCTGCAGCGACGGCACCGGCTGCGCTCTTGCCCTGCCGCAGCACGGCATTGGCGGCGAAGCTGGCGGCTGCGACGACCTGATAGGGGAGGAGGCCCCAGCGGCACCCAGCGCGGGCGACGATGCCGGCGGCGGCTGCCGCGCGCTGGGCGTTGGAGTGGTGGGCGAGGGCGGCGCTCATGCGGCGGCGTCCTGGCATTCGCCGCGCAGCTGATGCGCGGCGTGCTGGATCTCTACCGAGAGGCGGTCAGCCTCTGCGAGTTCAATATAGAGGCTGGCAGCGCCCACCTTGATGGCGACCACGCCGAGGGAGGGAATCGCTACGACGGTGGGTGGCGCCTTGCTGACGCCTAGAGACATGGTTGCCATTGCGTGATCTCCTGCGCCCGGCCCCGGGATGGGGCTGTGTAGGCGGCTTGGAGATAAAACTACAGGATTCTGTAGATTTCAGTCAACAGGATTCTGTAGAAATCTGTGCGTCTGCACTTTCGGGGCTGCAGAACGAAAAAGGCCCCGTCGTCGCGGGGCCTTTTGATCACTGTCTTGCGCTGCCTGTCGCTAGATATCCTCGCCCCGGCGCATCAGTGCAGCACCAACGATCCGGCCAGCTACGTGCAAGGTGTCAATCTCATCTGGTGGCAGAACGGCGTTCTGGTACTTGGGATTCGTGCTGACGATATGCAGACCGTTAGGCAGCATCTGCAGGCGCTTGACCATGGTGTAGCCGTTGAGGTTGATCAAGTACACCCCGTCGCCGTCGAAGAAGCCGCGCGCCGTGTCGACCATGACCACGTCCCCGTTCTTCACATCAGGGTGCATGGAGTCCCCGCGAACGGTAATCAGCTGCACGCGCCCCTCGTCGGGGATGAATCCGATCTGGCTACGCACCTGCCATTCGGCGATATCGACCTCTCGCAGCACTGCCGGATAGTCCTGGTTCACCACGCCCACACCCCCGGCAGCCTGCGCATCCATCATGCGGAAGCGAACATAGCCGGCGGGAATCTCAGACGCCGCGACGTACTCGGCCTGGGGCTCTGCTAGGCCGTGTTGCGTGCCCTTGCCGGTCTCTAGCCACGTTAGGGAAACGCCCAGGGCGGACGCAATGACGCGGAGCTTTGTGCTCGTCTGCATTCCGCCCCGTTCCAGCTCAGCAATGGTGCTGTAGCCAATCCCGGTCGCCACGGCCAGCTCGGACCTGCTCATGCGGGCATCCGCCCGGGCCTTCTTTACTCGATCGCCAATGGTTTCCATACCGGAATGCTCACAGAAGTCTGTAACAGAATGCTGTTGATTGAGCCTACAGAATCCTGTAAGTTCCTTGCCCATGGACTGGAAATCCCACATCGAAGTGCTGTTGAGCGCCGGCGCAACTGTTGAACAGTTGGCTTCCGGTATGGGTGTCACTCCCAACGCAGTTCGCGAGATCCGGGCTGGGCGCACCCGATCTCCACGTGCCGACGCGGCTTTCAAGCTGGCTGACATGAAGCCCGACCAGTTCGGGGGATCTCCCCTCACTCACGTGACTGCCCTGATCGACACCCGCATGAGCAAGCGCGCGCTGCGCGCGCGGCTCGGCCTGGGCAATGACGCGCACCTGGCAAAGGTTCTGGATCTGCCGGTTGAGCAGGTGGCTGGCTGGCCCGAAGAGGGCGCGCTGCCGGCGCTGCCGCAGATCACCAAGCTCTTGGGCATCGAAGAGCGGGCGCCGGCTGCAGCCGCGCCGCACGATCCAGATGCTGACCGAATCGTTTCTGTGGACGCGGCCTGACGTGCCGCGCGCTGCAGTGCGTTGCTTCACCAACCCCTCCAAATAGCTTCCATACGGATATGTACGCAGACCCTTCAAACCTTCGTGACAACCCGATCAAGGTCCGGTTCAACGACACGGAAAAGGCCTTGATCGATGCGGCAGCGAACTTCAATGGGCGCCAGCCCGCGGTGTTCGTTCGTGACCTGGTGCTGGCCGGCTTGGCCGCGTTGGAACAGCGTAGCCCCGACAGTGATGTGGCCTGAAGGACCCAACGAGTCCCTGGGGAGGGTCCATGGAAATTCAGCTGTCGCGCGACCAGCGAAAACAGCTTGATCAATACGCGGCCTCGCGGGGGATCACTCCCGAGGAGGCCGCGACAGAGCTGGCACGCGGCGAACTTGGGCGCCGCTACCGGCTCCCGCGAAGCAACGGCGAAGTGGTCCCTTTTCAGGGACTGAAACGGCCCGAAGACCCTACGAGGTAGTACAGATGAGCAGCCTACGCGCGCGCTCCACCGATCCGGACACCAGCCACGCCGCTGCTGCCGACCTTGTCGCCAGCGGTGCATTGCGCGTCCAGCATGCCAAGACGGAAGCCGCGGTGGCCCGTCATCCGGGGCACAGCAGCCTGCACCTGTCGACGCTGACCGGTCTTGATCGCCACATGCTGGGCCGTCGTCTGCCGGAGCTGGCCCGCGAGGGTCGCATCTGGCGCGGCCCGTCAGCGCCCTGTGCCACCACCGGCAAGCCGGCCTGCACCTGGTGGCCGGTGGCCCCGGGCCAGAACATGTCGCTGGGGCTCTGACATGTCGACCATCATCATGTCGCAGTGCTGGCCGCTGCAGGGCCTGAGCGTCACGCAGAAGGCCGTGCTGATCTCGCTGGCGGACCAGGCCAATGACGAGGGCGTGTGCTGGCCGGCCATCGCTACGATCGGAAAGCGCTGCTGCATGTCTGCGCGCGCTGTGCGCACCGCCATGGATCATCTGGAGGTGGTTGGCCTGCTGACTCGCGAGCGCAGGTTCAACAGCAGCAACGTCTATGCGGTCACGCCGGACAAGTTCAATGCCGATGCCGCCGCGCCGAAGGGCAAGCGGAAAACGGCGAAGGGTGGGGATGCACCGGGCGCAGGTGATGCGCCCCGTGCAGGGGGTGCGCCCGATGCACCCCGGGGTGCGCCCCATGCAGGAGGGGGTGCACCGGGCGCAGGTCTGGAGGTGCGCCCCGTGCCGCCTAACCGTCATATAACCCTCAATGAACCGTCAGGAGAACCGTCATTTCCGGCGGGCCTGCCGGCCACGCCGCCGATGGTGGAGTCGGAAACCGAGTTGCAGGCAGCTTGCCGTGCCACCTGGGTGGCCTACGCCACTGCGTACCGCGACCGTCACGGGGTGGCGCCGGTCCGCAACGCGAAGGTCAACGCCAACGTGAAGCAGATCGTGCAGCGGCTGGGCCGCGAGGAGGCCCCGGCGGTCGCCGCGTGGTTCTTGACCGTCAATGAGCGCTACGTGGTGCAGGGCTTGCACGACCTCGGCCAGCTGCTGGCGCGCTGCGAGGCGTACCGCACCCAGTGGGCCACCGGCCGCCAGATGACCCAGGCCAGCGCGCAGCAGCAGGACCAGACACAGTCGAACGCCAATGCGGCCGACGAGGCAAAGGATCTGCTGCGGAAGATCAAGGGGGCCAGCAATGCTCAGTGACTTCGAGCAGGAACGTCTGATCGAGTTGCTGGTGGCCACCGCCGAGGTAATCGGCGACCGGATCAGTCCGAGCGCCGCCGTCTTCATGGTTTCGGATCTGGCGCAGTACCCGCTGCCGATGCTGGAGCGCGCGCTGGCATCGTGCCGTCGAGAGCTGAAAGCGCGCCTGTCCCTGGCCTCGATTCTGGAGCGGATCGAAGACGGCCACCCAGCGCCGAATGAGGCGTGGGCCAGCGCGATCCGGGCCGCCGATGAGGGCGCGACCGTGGTGTGGACCGAGCAGACCCGCGACGCGTGGGCTGCAGCGCTGCCGCTGGTGCAGGCTGGCGACAAGATCGCGGCGCGCCCGGCATTCCTAGAGGTGTATGCCCGGTTGGTGAAGGACGCGCGCGCTGCCCACCGCACGGCGACCTACCAGCTTTCGCTCGGCGCTGACGTGTCCGGCCGGGATGGCGTGCTGCAGCAGGCCGTGGCCGCCGGGCAGCTGACGCATGAGCAGGTCGCGGAACATCTCGCGTTGCCGCCGGCCACCCCGGCGTTCAATCCGGTGGCGCTGCTGGCCGGCACGGTGGAGGCATCGCCGACTGCAGACGCCCGGACCCGCGCGCACCTGGCCGCGATCGCGGACCTGCTGGGAGGCAAAGCGGCATGAGGAGCCCCGATCACTTCGACGTTGAGGTGCGCCCGGTGAGTGAGCCGGTGGCCGTGGCCGGCTGGTATCTGGCCTATGGCTACGGGGTGAAGCCGCTGGTGATGTACGCCTCCCGCGGGATGACGGTGTGGCGCGATGGCATGCGGCAGATCCCGATCACCCGGTATGCGGGCCCGATCCCGGAGTTGCGCTGATGTGGTCGAAGGCACCACCGCCGACCAGGGAAGAGGGCGCCCGGATCGAGCTGGCCAAGGCGGGCCCGTGCATGGCCTGCCTGGCGCTTCAGATACAGGGGCTGCTGGAGCCATCCCTGGTGGTCTACGGCTGCGACTACAACCACGCCAAGAGCGGGAACGTGCGGCGCGGCCACATGGAGGGCTACGGCCTCTGCAAGTGGCACCACATGCGGCATCTGATGGAGGGCAACACCTTCGCAACGATGCGCCAAATCTACGGCCCGAGCCTGATGGATGGCTCGCGGACGTTCCACGAAACATATGGCTCGGATGACGAGCTGATCGCAAACCAGACCTACATCAACGAACTGAGGGCGGCAGCATGAGGAACACGAAGGCCATTGCGCCGAGGATCAACCCCCAGCGGGAACCACGCGAGCGGCGGATGGACCACAACACGGTGTCCCGGCCCAAGCGAGCTAAGGCACGCGTGCTCGCCGATGGCCCGGCCGAGACGGTGGAGCAGTTCGAGGCGCGCGGCGGGCAGGTGCAGCGCCTGACGGCCAGCTGGGAGCAGCGAGCATGAGCGGCTATGCACTCAGGGCACGCGAGCTGCTGGCTCTCGAGCTGAGCGACGCCGGGCGCTTGAATTTCCAGCAGGGGAGGCAGGTGGTTGTGACCACCGCCAGTGCACTCAACGCCATTGAGGGAGCGTTGTCGGTGCCGCTGTCATGGCGCCCGATTGCCGAGGCGCCGCAGGACGGTCGCCGGCTGATGCTGTGGGACTCGGTGAGCAAGCGGCCGGTATTCGGCAGCTGGCGCGGTGACAACCCTGCGATCACGCACTATGCGGCCGAGCCGGCCGGCCCGGTGGGGGGCTGATGGACGCCAATGAAACGCGGGCGCGGGCGATGCTGGCATCGATCTTCACTTGCGATCCGGCCGAGTTGACCCGGGATGAGGTTCGGGCGGCGCGCGCTGTCCTGGCCTGGCAGGTAGCGCAGGGCTTCGTGCTGGTGCCGGTGGAGCCGACTGACGAAATGCTGTTGGCTGCACACCGAGCGGACACGACCCGGGCGCCAATCACGAGCCGTTGGAGCGCCATGCTCGCCGCCCGCCCGGAGGTGCCTTCGTGAGCTGCCTTCACCCGATCCAGAGAGAGGGCCTCAATAGGGCCGCAGCAAGTAACTACCTGGCGCGACCGCGCGCTGTACGAGCAAACCACCAAGGGGAAGGCGCATGAGGACGAACAAAGCACGCGAATTGCTGGCAAGCCGTATGGGGCCGACCACGCAGAGGTTCGACGCTGGCTGTGGTGGTGGCCTGCCGGAGCTGACTACGCAAGACATTGCCGCCGCACTGGCGTACGTGCCTGATGGCCTTGGCCGTGAGTTGCTGGAGGTGTTGTGGTGGCCGGAGAGCGCCGCGCGCCGACGCGAGCACCTGCGCAAGGCCGTGATCGGCCTGGTGGCGCCAGAGTTCATCCAGCAGATGCATGGCCTGGCCACCGCGCGGACCGAGTTCGGCATCGCCAAAGCAAGCATCGGCTGGGGCGGCGGGCCGGTGACGGATATGCAGCGGCGTGAGCTGAGCCGGGCAGAGAGCGCACTGGATGAGGCGCGCGCTGCGGCATGGCCGAACAACACCATGGAGCAGCTTGGGGTGCTGGCCAGCGCTGTGATTGAAGAAATGGTCAGCTGTGGCTGCTGCAAGGCTTGCGACGGCCTGCGCTTTCAAGCCGCTGTAGTGGATGGCGGGGTCGTTGAGTGCGAGACATGCGGAGGGGTTGGGCTGGAGCAGCTGAGTGGCCGCAAGCGCGGGGCGGCTATTGGTGCCGACGAAGCTGCCTACCGGCGATTCTGGCGCCCCGTGTACGAGTGGATGCTGGAGCGTATGCGCAGCGCCGAGCATGTTGCTGCCGAGGCCTTCTCCGGGGCTCTGAATCGCGCTGCATAGTGCGGACTTGCGGGGTCCGCAGATTGACGAGCATTCTTGTCACCATCCAGACGCAAGCCCCGGCCCAGCCGGGGCTTTTCTATTTCGGAGACGCAATGGCGCAGATCACTCCCCAACAGGCTGGCGGCGTGAACGTCGTGGCCTTCCTCGACATGCTGGCCTGGTCCGAGGGGACCGACAACGGCAGGCAGCCCACCAACAACAGCGGCTATGACGTGTTGGTGGGCGGCAAGCTCTTCAACACATACCGCGATCATCCGCGTGTTCTGGTTCGCCTGAACCCGAAGTTGACGTCGACGGCTGCAGGCCGCTACCAGTTCTTGTCGCGCACTTGGGACAGCCTGCGGCGCCAGATGGGTTTGGCGGACTTCGGCCCGTTGAACCAGGACAAGGGTTGTATCCGGCTGATCCAAGGGCGGGGTGCTTTGGAATCGGTCAAGGCCGGCCACATTCATCACGCGATTGCGCTGTGTTCCAAGGAATGGGCGAGCCTGCCAGGTGCGGGTTATGGCCAGCACGAGCACAAGTTCTCCGACCTGTTGGCTGTGTACCGCAAGGCCGGCGGGACGGTGGCGCCGTGACCGAGCCCGTGAGCACCTTCAAGATCGTCGTCGGGACGTTCACCGCCGCCGTTGTGGCACCGGCAACCGCCGACGCACTACGTGAGGCCGAGCGAATCATCCTCGGCGTTCCGCAGTCAGTACTGCTGCTTGCATTGGCCGGCGCCCTGATCGGTGTGCTGATCCTCCCGGACAAGGACGCTGGGCGAGTGGCGGCAGACGCCAGTCGACTTCGCCGGCATCGCCTGCTGCAGACCGCTGCTCGTTGGGCCGCGCTGGCGGTTGCGGTCGTGGCCTACGCAGTCCTTGCGGCCTGGGTGGTGGCTATCGCGGCATGGATTTGGCCCCAGCTGGCCGGCGCCCCGCAGCTGCCGATGGCAGGCATCTCGGGCGTCCTGATCCGCCGGCTGCTGCCCGGCTACGTGCGCATGGTGGAGAAAGCCACCGGCGCCATCGGAGGCGACAAGCCATGAACGTAGTGATTCGATTCCTTCGCGCGCTGTGGACACTGATCGTAGGCGCCGCTGCCGACGCGCTGCAGTGGCTGAGCAAACCCGGCAGCAAGGTCAAGCTGGTGTGCGCGGTGCTGGCCTTCGGCTGCATGGTGTCCGGGCTGACTGCCTGGGAGAAGGAGCAGAAGATCCGCGACTTGAGCGCCCAGGTGATCAAGGTCCGAGCTGACTGGCAGGCTGATGCCGCCCGGTTGCAGGCCGACGTGGACACCCGGGATCAGCGCCTGGCCGAAGTCGCCACCGCGCTGAGAGCTGAAGCCGAGAAGCTGGAAGCCCTGAAGGCAGAGAGCGCGGCTGCGTTGCAGGCCTTGGCCGGCAAGATCGAGGCGTCCGAGAGGGAGGCCGTCACTTGGCGCGGTCGCTACGAGCAGCGGCCCGACACCTGCAAGGCAGCGCTGGAGCTGCTCGATTCCGCCTGCCCAGCACTGAAGGGGTACTGATATGCGGCTCCCACTATGGCTCTACGTCGATAGGGAAAGCGCCATTGAGGCCGGGATGACCCACGAGGGCCGCCTGTTCGGAGTGCCTGCTTGGTTGCGCGAAGACAGCGATTCCCAGGTGACCGGCAGCCCGAAGGTTCCGGCGTTGCACCTGTGGTGCATGGCAGTGGACCTGGTACTGGAGATCGCCGCTGCGTTCGTGCAGGAGGATCGCACCCTGGAATCGCCCATCACTCTCGGCAAGAGGATCGCGCCATGAGGTTCTCACTCCTGCTGTCGGTTTCGGTGCTGGTCGCCTGCCAGGCCGCACCTACCAAGCCGAACCCGCCGCCGGCAGCCGTCATCACGGTTCCGGTGGCCACCTACGTGCCGATCGATGCCCAACTGCGCAAGCGCTGCAAATGGGTGAAGGAGGCGCCACCATCGGCGGTGTTCGACGTGAGCAATGGTCGCAAGCGATGCCTGGTGCAGTACGAGGCGCAGCTCGAAGCCATTGACCGGGTGCAGGGCAAACCTGTGCCGGAGCCACACTGATGGCACCGCAGACGGCGCAGGAGCGCCGCGTGCTGGCGCTGGGCCGGCTGAAGACTGGCGAGATGAACAAGACCGAGGCAGCCTATGCCGAGCGCCTGCGCGCGCTGGAGGCATCCGGCCAAATCCTCTGGCACAAGTTCGAGGGCCTCAAGCTGCGCCTGGCCGACAACACGTTCTACACCCCGGACTTTGCGGTCATGGCCGCCGACGGAGTCATGGAGTGCCACGAGGTGAAGGGCCACTGGCAGGACGATGCACGGGCCAAGATCAAGATAGCGGCGGCCATGTACCCGTTCCGCTTCATCGCGGTGAAGGTCAGGCGCAAGCGCGACGGCGGTGGCTGGGAAGTGGAGGAGTTCTGACCTTCCCTACTGATGCTCCTTGAGCAGCTCCTGCAGCTGGCTAGCGAGGTAGGAGATATCAGAGGACGGCCCGTAGAGCCCGGTGACCCACTCCGATGGATGGGCATTCGTCCGCAAAGAGAAGTTGGCGGATGCCTGCCTAATCGCTGGCTCGTAGAACGCATCCTCGATCCTGGTCGGCCGTCGCTTCGAGCCATCGATGGTGCCCGTGCTCGCGCGCTGTTTGAGGTGCGCCTTCAGATCTACCAAGCGCTCGCGGTAGCCCTGTAGTTCAACCGGACCCAGGGATCGATGGCGGTCGCCAGCTGCGGCAATCTCTTCAAACTCGTCATGTACCCGGAGCAGCTCGGCAAGTACGAGTCGTGCTTCATGGAGATCAGTGGTGTCCATTCAGTTCAATCCTGCCGACGGCGTTGTCCGTGTGGAAATGTGCGTGCGCGGTGGTAAGGAGGGTGACCTCAGCCGGTACATCGCCTCTGGCGCACTGCACACCCTGGATTCTATTGCTGCCATGGATCAGGGGCCTGCGAGACGAAAGCTGATCAGCTGCCTGATCCAGCAAGCGCGATCGCTCAAGCGCAACGAGGATGAGCTGCGATCTGCCGCAAGGGCAGGGAGTGCCAGGCGGTGAGCGTGGCTCGTGGCCGTAGGACACGGCAGACCGGTGGCAGTGCCTTCGCCCACCTGTATGGCACGGCGCGTTGGCAGCGCACACGCAAGGCGCAGCTGGACCGCGAGCCGCTGTGCAGCCGATGCAAGGCGCGCGGCCACGTGTCGGTGGCGACGGTATGCAACCACACCAACGGTCATCCGGCCGGAGAGACCGAGGAGATGTTCTGGTCTGGTCCATTCGACAGCCAGTGCGCCGACTGCCACAACGTCGATCAGGCGCGCCTAGAGCGGGGTGCGGTGCAAGTCCGAGGGTGCGATGACGACGGCTGGCCGGTCGCCTGAGCGGTTCCACGGCAGCGCGTTCCACGCGGTGCAGGGTAGGGGCGGTGAATTTATGCCGCCGCCCGCGAGCTAGACCGACCTGGGCCCCAAACACGCGTATCCACAATTCACGGGACGACCCCCTGAGCGGGGCGCTCCATCGAAGAAAACCCGTATTTCCCCGAGGAATCCATGCCAAGGCCCCGACTGCCAGTCGCAAAAGCTGCGACAAGCGGCGCCGCCATCAAGAACCCTGGCCGGCACGCCGGCAGGAAGAGGCCGGCGGGAACGCGCGCCCTGGGCGAACCGTTCAAAACCATGACCGCGGCCGAGAAACGAGCCTGGAAGGAATTTGCATCGGAAATGTCATGGCTGAACTCAAGCCACCGGGTGCTTCTGCGCCTGGCGTGCCTCTGGACGGCCCGGATGGAAGATCCCAAGGCCGAATTCGGCGTGTCAGCAACTCAGGCGCTCAGCTCGATCCTCTCGAAGCTGGGTGCTACCCCTGTGGATGAATCGAAGGTCTCGCATGGTGGCGACGAAGACGACGCGGGCGAGCAATTCTTCAACGGCGCAGGCCCGGCCCGACCGCACTAAGGCATATGCACTGGATGTGGTTGCCGGCAGGATCATCGCCGGGCCGCATGTGCGAAATGCCTGCCGGCGCCACCTGCAGGACTTGATCCAGGGCCCCGAACGTGGCCTTTACTTTGATCACGCGGCAGCCGAGTACGCCTTCCAGTACTTCGAGAACGTGCTGATGCTGTCCGAAGGACAGTTCGAGGGACGGAAGTTCGAGCTGCATCCCTCACAGGCTTTCATCATCGGCTCGTTGTTCGGATGGAAGGGCGCGGACGGCCTGCGCCGCTTTCGCCGTGCGTACGTCGAGCAGGGAAAGGGCAACGGAAAGAGCCCGCTGGCCGGTGGCTTGGGCCTGCTGGGCATGACCGCGGCGGGCGAGGCCGGCGCGCAGATCTACTCGGCGGCGGCCAAGAAGGACCAGGCGGGCATCCTGTTCGCCGACGCAGTAAAAATGGTCAAGAAGTCGCCGCTGCTGGCCAAGCGTGTGGAGTTCGCCGGCGGCGAGGGCCGGGAGTTCAGCATGGCGAACCACGCCAGCGCGAGCTTCTTCCGGCCTGTTTCGCGCGACACAGGGCGCACCGGCTCCGGTCCTCGGCCGTTCTTCGTGCTGGTCGATGAGGTGCACGAGCTTCCCGACCGGCGAATCATCGAAATGCTGGAGCGCGGCTTCAAGTTCCGCCGCGAGCCGCTGCTTTTCATGATCACCAACTCCGGTAGTGACCGGACCTCGGTGTGCTGGGAGGAGCATGAGCATGCGGTCAAGGTCGCCGCCGGCCATACCGAGGCAGTGAACGATCCAACCTTCATTGGCGACGTGATCGATGACCGGACCTTCAGCTACGTGTGCAGCCTGGACGACGGCGACGACCCGCTGGAAGACCCTAGCTGCTGGGCGAAGGCCAATCCCCTTTTGGGGGTAACGATCACCGAGCAGTACCTGGCGGACGTGGTGGCGCAAGCAAAGGCCATCCCCGGATCACTGAACGGCATTCTTCGGTTGCACTTCTGCGTGTGGACCGATGCGGAGACAGCTTGGATGACGCGCCCGACGCTGGAACCAGCCCTGGCCGACTTCGACCCGCGCGTGCATGACGGTAGCAAGGTCTACCTGGGCCTCGATCTGTCGCAGGTTCGCGATATCACAGCCATGGCGGCGGTGGTCGAGACCGGCACCGTACCGGTAGAGGTCGAAATCGAGGGCGAGAAGCTAGTCATCGAGAAGCCGACATTCGACGCCTGGATCGAGGCTTGGACACCCGGGGACACGCTGGATGCGCGGCAGCTGCAGGACAAGCTGCCCTATCGCACGTGGGTCAATGGCGGTCACCTGCACGCGCCGCAAGGCCAGGCGATCAACTTCCGGCATGTGGCCCAGGTCATGGCCGAGTACGACAACCGGTATGACGTGCAGCTGGTCGCGTACGACCGCTATGCGTTCCGGCGGTTTGAAGAAGAGGTCAACGACATTGGCTTGTCGGTGACCTTCGCCGAGCACCCGCAGGGTGGCTGCAAGAAGGGAAAGCCCTTGGATGCCGCGGTCGAGGCTGCAGAGCAGTCCGGGCAACCTGTCCCGGAGGGCATGTGGATGCCGGGATCGCTTCGGCTGCTGGAAGAAGCACTGTTGGAAGGGCGCCTGCGCCTGCGCCGGAACCCAGTGTTGGTGTCCGCAATCATGTCGGCCGTCATCGAATCGGACCGCTGGGGAAACAGCTGGCTGTCGAAGGCCAGGTCGGCAAACAAGATCGACGCCGCCGTGGCCCTCTGCATGGCCATCGGTGCGGCACACGCCATGCCGCCGGACGCCGGTGGCATCGATGACTACCTGGAAAACGGCTTCTTTGGACTGATCGGATGACGACCTTTCGCTGGTACAACCCGCTGAGCTGGCGGTTCTTTGGGTATGACGACCCTGCCACCGGCAACTACGTGGAAGTTGACCTATCCACCGGTGGCCGCAGCACGAAGGCGGGCGTAAGGGTGACGCCAAAGAAGGCGCTCACCGTGAGCATCGTCTGGTCCTGTGTGAAAGTGCTATCCGAGTCGGCTGCCGGCCTGCCTTGGAAGCTCTACGAGGATGCCGGTGACCTCCGCCAGCTGGTCAAAGGCAGCAGCCCGCAGCGCAGGCGGCTGCTGCGCCTGCTGAGCAAGCCCAACCCCTACATCAAGTGGCTGGACCTGATCAAAGCAGTTGTGGTGAACATGGCGCTGCGCGGAAACGCCTTCGCCATCATCCAACGCGACGACGCCGGCGCCTGGATTGGTCTGATCCCGGTGGGTGTGGACAACGTCCGAATCGACACTGACGACGGCCTGGTCTACTGGGCGACCATTAGCGGAAGCGAGACGCCGGTATCGCCGGAGAACATGCTGCATTTCAAGCTGTTCAGTCCGGATGGCATTGTTGGCCTGTCGCCAGTGGAGTACCAGGCTGAAACCATCGGCCTGGCGCGCGCTGCGCAGGATTGGTCGGCCCGATTCATGCGCAAGGGCGGGTTCACCGGTGGATACATCACCTATCCGGGCTTCCTGACCAAAGAGCAGCAGGCGCAGATCAAGGCGAAGTTGCCGGATATCCGACAGGGCGACGTGGACGACCTGGGAAAGATGGCCATCCTGCAGGGCGGGCCAACGATCACGCCGGCCGGCCTGACGCAGAAGGACAGCCAGTTCATCGAGTCGCAGCAGTTCCAGGAAGAGGCGCTCGCCGGCATCTGGGGCGTTCCGCTCTATCTGACCAACCGCGCCCGGTCCACGTCGGTGCTGGGCTCGAATCTGGAACAGCAGACCAGCGGCTTCGTCACCTTCGGACTGAAGCCCTACCTCGATGCCATCGAGAGCGAGATCAACGACAAGCTGTTCGCTGACGGGGACATGTTCGTGGAGGCCGTAGTAGAGGGCCTGCTGCGCGCCGACAGCGGCGCCCGCTCCACCTACTACAAGACCGCCCTTGGCGGCTCTGGTGGCTCGGGCTGGATGACGATCAACGAGGTTCGGGTGAAGGAGAACCTGCCTGTGCTCGATGGCGAGCAATACAACCAGGTCACCCGGTGGACCAGCAAAAAACCTGATTCCAGCAGCGACCCAACGGGAGACCCCGCCAATGCTTAGCAAGTATTCCTGCCCGTTCGAGGTCAAGGCGGCAGACGATGCCGGCAACTTCGAGGGCTATGCCTCCGTGTTCAACAACGTGGATCTCGGCGAGGACCTGATCCTCCCGGGCGCCTTCGTCAAGGTTAAGACGACCCGGACAGGCCGCCTCCGCCTTGCCCTGTACCACGATCTGACCCGCTTGATCGGCGACGCCGATTTCAAGCAGGACGACAACGGCTTGCTCATCAAAGGCAAGGTCAACCTCAACGTCAGCTATGCCAGGGATGCGTACGAGCTGATGAAGGCCGGCACGTTGGATGAAATGTCGGTTGGCTTCAACACGCTCGAAGATGCCATGGAGACCCGCGAAGGCCGGCGGGTCCGCGTCATCAAAAAGGCTGAGCTGTGGGAAGGCTCGGTTGTCCCCTTCGGCATGAACCCAGAAGCACAGGTGATGAGCGTCAAGTCCGACGTTCGCGCCTTCGAGTCGGCCCTGCGCGAACGCATGGGGTTGTCCCAGAAAGAGGCGGCGGCCGTCGCCTCGCTCGGCTTTCCCGCGATCCACCGTGACGGTGGCATTGGGGACACGGAGACCGTGAAGCAGCTGCAGCAACTCGGCACATCCATCGAATCCATTTTCAAAGGAATGCACCAATGAGCGAGAACATCAGCGATATCCGTGAGGGCCTGGAAAAGCAGCTGAAGGACGGCTTTGCCGGCCTGCAGAAGAAGTACGACAGCGCCTCGGCCGAGATCGAAAAGGGAAACCAGGTCACCACCGACCTGAAGAAGCAGATCCAGACCGCCACCGACGAGATCCAGAAGGTGGTCGACAAGGTCCTGAAGCTGGAAGAGAAGGGCATCGGCCTGGGCAACCAGCCCGGCACGAAGAAGGGCTTCATCGACTTCATCAAGGGCAACGACGAATACAAGTCGTTGATGGGCCGTGAGAAGTCGGCTGCAGAGATCGAGATCAAGAAGGACGAGCTGGCGGCCATGCAGGAGACCAAGGCGGTCACCAGCGCCGGCATCGTGGTTCCGAACTATGACCCGACCATCCAGCCCGGCATCCGCCAGGAACTGCGCATCCGCGACCTGATCCCGTCGATCTCCGTCACCGGCCAGAGCTACACCTACTTCCGTGAGAAGCTGCACACCCGCGGCGCCGGCCCGGTCGGCGAGGGCACGGCCAAGCCGCAGAGCAACGTCACCTTCGAGCAGAAGACCGACCTGGTGAAGAAGCTGGCGGTCTGGATCCCGGTCACCGACGAAGCCCTGGACGACGTGCCGCAGCTGTTCGGCTACCTGCAGCAGCTGCTGCGCTACGACCTGAAGCTGGAAGAAGAGGCGCAGATCCTCAAGGGTGACGGCCTGGGCAACAACCTGCCGGGCCTGATGACCGACGCCACGGTGTTCAATGCGGCCCTGTCCAAGGCCGGCGACACGTCCATCGACACCGTGCGGCGCGCCATCTACCAGGTGCGTCAGCAGTCGAAGCTGGCGGCCGATGCCACGGTCATGACCGAGCTGGACTGGATGAACATCGAGCTGGAGAAGGACAGCCAGAATCGCTACCTGTTCGCCAACCTGCAGGGCTTCGTGACGCCGATCCTGTGGGGGCGCCCGGTGGTCGCTTCCGACAGCATGGACGAGGGCGACGGCACCACCACCGGTGGCGAGTTCCTGGTCGCCAACTTCCAGCGTGGCGCCACGATCTACGACCGCATGAGCTTCCTGTTCAAGGTCGGCCTGATCAACGACGACTTCGTGAAGAACCAGCGCGTGCTGCTGGTCGAAGAGCGCCTGGGCCTGGCCAAGCGCCGCGTCGAGGCATTCGTGAAGGGACGCTTCAAGCCGCAGGCTTGATAGCGAGCTGATCCCGAACGAAGCCGGCATTGCGCCGGCTTCTCTCTTCCGATACGGAGCAGGAACATGAAGATCAAAGCTGTTTGGGGCTTCCGCGGTGACGCCCCGAAGCTCAACGCCGCATCCGCCGATGTGAAGGCTGACGACGTTTTCGACGGCGTGGATCCGGAATACGGACACGCGCTGGTCGGAAAGGGCCTGGTAGTGCAGATCCACGAGGGCGCTGCGCCCCGGGAGACGAAGCCGGCCGCGCCCAGTGAAGTCAAGCAGGGCGATGGCCGCGACGTGGTCGACGCAGCCAGCAACGACGGCGCGACAGGCGCAGCAAGCACGCAGACGGGCGGTGGTGAAGGCTCCGATGGTGCGGGCCAGACCACCACCACCACCACCGCCGATGCCACCGTTGGCAGTGCGCCGACCTCCGACCAGGGCGGTGCCGATGAGCGGGCGCTCCTGATCCAGCAGCTGGAAGCCGCAGGCGTCGAGTTCGACCGTCGTTGGGGCGCTGCCCGCCTGGCAGCGGCGCTGGCTGAAGCCCAGAAGAAGGATCCCGCGTAATGGCCGTCACCCTCGACCTGGAACTGGTGCGCAAGCAGTGCAACATCGTTGCCGACGTGGACGACGCCCTGCTGCAGCAGTACGTGGCAGCTGCGTTGGCGCATATCGAGCAGCATTGCGACCGGAAGCTGGTCGAGGGTGAGCCTGTCGGGCCCGACCAGCTGAAGCTGGAACCGGACGTGGTGCAGGCAGCTCTGCTGCTGGTCGGGCACTGGGTATCCAACCGCGAGGCGGTCATCGTCGGCGAGGTCTCGACCGAGATCCAGTTCGGCGTAGAGCGCCTCCTTTGGTACAGGAAGGCATTCTGATGCGTGCTGGAAAACTGCGCTGGAGGCTTCTGCTGCAGCGCCCCGAGAAGACACGTGACGAGTACGGCGAGGAATCGCTGACGTTCGTCAACGTAGGCGAGGTCATGTGCGGTGATGAGCCGCTTTCCCTTCGGGGAACGGCCGCCGTCCTCGGAGTCGAGTCTGGATCGATCACCGCCCCCGTGTTGCGCTGGTTGACCATTCGACACAGGGGCGATATCGCCGAGGAATGGCAGGTAGTGCGCCAGACGGGGGATCGGGCCGGTGTTCCAATGACGGTCATCGCCGTACGCGACGGTGAACGCCCTGACGAAATGAACCTTATCGCGAGGTGCAGACGTGTCTGACTTCGATGTCCAAATTTCGGGCCTGAACGAGCTGGAGACCGCCCTGCTCGAGCTTTCGGACAAGGCCGCCCGCCGGGCGCTCCGAAAGGGCATGCGTCGCGGCGCCATCGTGGTCCGAAACGACGCGCGCAACCGCGTCAGGATCGCGCAGGGCAAGCTTCGGCGATCCATCCGGGTGCGGGAGCGTAGCGACGCTGAGGGCTGGATGCGGTTCGCTGTGGAGGTGCCTCGGTCGGCCTTCTACGGCAAGTTTGGCGAGTACGGCACATCGAAGATGGCCGCCTGGCCGTTCATGCGCCCGGCGGCGGAGTCCAAGACCGAGGAGGCGGTTGGCACCATGCGTGACGCCCTCGGAGAGGCAATCCAGGACGAGATGCGGAGGGCCCGCCGATGAACCTCGATCTTCGCCTCGCAGCAGCCGCGGGCACGATCACCGCGGCGTTCTACCCGTTTCCTGCGCCGAAGGACCGGCCGGCACTGTACGTGACGTACCAGCGCGCTGGCGGCAGGCGGCACGCCACTCTCAACTCTGGCGCTGGTGCGGAGCGGGGCACGTTCCAGATCGATGTGTGGGGGCCGAAGAAGGGGCCTGTGAGGGAGCTTGCTGAACAGCTCAAGGATGGCCTTCCGGACCTGCTCAAGGTCGGCGAGATCACCGACAACCCCGATGACTATGAGGCGGACACCTCGCTGCACCGCGCTAGCTTCGATGTAACCGTTTGGGCCTGATCGCCCGCCACCTCTGCAACCAACAGGCCGCCTCCGGGCGGCTTTTCTTTACCCCAAGGAGCCAACCATGGCCAAGAACGAAGCGATCTCCGCGCAGGACTCTGCGCTCTACGTGAAGAAGGGCGAGGCGCCCACGACCCCGAACGATCCGGCCGGCTATACCGAGGTCGATGGCCTGACGGGCTTCCCGTTCGGCCGTGGCCAGGCCAACACGCTGGACGCCACCAATCTGAAATCCACGCAGGTCGAGAACATTGCCGGCCTGGCTGGCGGCCAGACCGTGCAGGTTGCCGGCCACCGCTGGCCGGTGGGGAAGTCGGCCGGCCAGGAGATCCTGCGCGATGCGGATCCGGATGAGGATCTGCACTTCCTGATGGTGCTGCCAACCGGCGACGCCGCCACCTTCGTTGGCAAGGTGGCCGGCTTCAACGTGACCCCGGGCACCAATGCCGTGCTGACCTTCACTGCGGACCTGCTGCCGCGCGACTTCACCATCGTCACTCTTCCGACCGGACCGTAAGCCATGACCCTGCTGAACAAGAGCCAGATCCTCGCCGCCTCCGACCGCAAGACCGAAGACCTGGAGGTCAAGGAGTGGGGCGGCACCGTCCGCATCTCCACCATGTCCGCCAGCGACCGCGACAAGTGGGAGCAGGACACCTACGGCGGTGAGAAGACCAAGACCGAGGACTTCCGCGCCCGCTTCGTGGCGCTGTGCCTGGTCGATGAGAAGGGCGACCGCCTGTTCACCGACAAGGACGTAGCCCAGCTGGGTGCGAAGTCGGCCGCGGCGCTCGATCGCGTGTTCCGCGCCGCACAGAAGCTCAACGCCCTGGGTGATGCCGCCATCGAGGCCGCTGAAAAAAACTGACAAGCCGGCCTGAGCGCCGGCTTCAGTTTCGGATCGCGTGGCGCCTCGGCTACCCGCATCCAGACCACATGCTGGCGGGAATGGATTCCCGCCAGCTGACGGAGATGTACGCCTTCGCGCGCGTTGAGCCGCTGGACCAGCCCTTGCAGGACATGCTGGCCCAGCTGACCGACGTGCTGGCCAGGGTCCATGGCAACGAGACCAGCCCGAAGGACTTCCTCTTGGTTCGGGAGCCTCCACAGCCGGTGGACGAGGGTGCGGCCAGGGCCCAGCAGATCGCCGAGCTGTTCCAGGCGGCGTCGGCAAGGAACTCCGTTCATTGAGCTAACATCGCCCCCGTCAACCATGGAAGACGGGAAATGAAGAGAGCACTCATAGCAGTAGTTGCAGCCTTACTGTCCGGGAACGCACTTGCGAGCCCGATTTACCTTTCCTGCTACGTTGGTAGCGGAGGGGATCGAACGGGCTTCAAAGTAACGCTTGACGAGAACAATGGGACGGCGACTCAGACCGAGGGTGGGTCATTCAGCGCGGATGCTTCGTTTGACCCAACGGAAGTACGCTATATGCGGCGCGACTACCATGATTGGGGTAGGAACGGTAGCCAGACTTTTCTTATGATCACCAGAATCAATCGCGTGGATCTGAGCGTCACTTATGAATACAAGTATCTGGAGAATGGTCAGGTAAAACCTGAGAAGGGCTATATCCAGACAGGTCAATGCAAGGTGATCACGCCACCTGCTCGACAATTCTGAACCGATTAAGGACCCGCCGAAAGGCGGGTTTCTTGTTTATGGGATCCTGATATGACTTCTACCGCGGCAACCATCGACGTACAGCTGCGGGCGAACACCGCTGCTTACCGCGCCGAGATGGTGAATTCTGCTCGCACCACCACGCAGCAGCTTGGCCTGATCCGTAAGGAGGCCTCACAGACAGCGGTTTCCATTGCGAACCTCAACAAGGCGGCGGTTGGCTTCGTAGGCTTCGAAGCGGTCAAGAGTGGCGTGCTGGCACTCTTGGATGCGCAGAAGTCGATCCAGCAAATCCACTACGGCCTCATGGGTGCTACGGGGTCGGCCCAAGCCGCAGACAAGGCCTACGGCTTCGTCGCGCAGACGGCGAAGGACCTTGGCCTGAATCTGGAGGAGGCCGGCAAGAGCTTCACCAGCATGTCGGCGGCCGCCACCGCGAACGGCATAGCCATGAAGGATCAGCAGGAGCTGTTCCGGCAACTGTCGCGCTCGGCGACAGTGATGCACTTGACCAGTGAGCAGATGGGAAGAGCCACCACGGCGCTCGGGCAGTCCTTCAGCAAGGGCAAGTTCCAGGCCGAGGAGCTCCGGCAACAGCTTGGCGAAGCCATCCCCGGCATCGTGCCCCGTTTCATCCAGGCGGTTGCCAAGATGAACGAAGGAACTGCTCTTGCCGGCAAGTCCTTCGACAAGCTTCTGCAGGACGGCGACCTGAGCGTCCAGAAGTACCTGCCGGCGATGATCAAGGCGCTGGAAGCCTCCGGCACTGGAGCAGAGGAGGCTGCAAAAGGGCTGAGCGCAGAGCTGAATCGCCTTTCCACTGCATGGTTCAACTTGAAGGTCAAGGCCAGCGGCGGGGTGTTCAGCGACGCCGCAATCTCGTCCGTTCGATTCATGGCCGAGAATCTGGAGAACGTCGCCGGTGCCGCGACGGTGGCTGCGGGTGTCATCGCTGGCCGTCTCGTCGGCGTCGGTGCTGGCAAGGCATATAGCGCTGTCGCCGCACCGATTTCAGATCGGATGGCTGCATCCAGCCAGGCATCGGACTTGGCAAGCGTCGCGCGGGAGCGTGTCAAGGAGGCTGCCGCAACAGTCAACCAGGCAAGGGAGTCTGTACGCCTTACCACGACGTGGAAAGCCCAGGCTGCAGCCGCCCAGGATACTGCTCGGGGCCAGTTGGCCGTGGCTGCGGCTGCCCACGAAGCCGCACAACGGACGCTAGAACACCAGCAGGGCGCGGCAACTCTGTCTGCCAACCTGCGGGCGCAGAAGGAGGCTCAAGCCGCAGTGGTTGTCGCCCAACGCAACCTTGAGCGGGCCCAGCGCGAGTACAACGCAGCATCTCTGTCTGGAACGCGAGCAGATGCAGCAGCTACCGCGGCGAAGGGGCGGCTGATCCTGGCCCAAGAGGCTGCTGCCGTAGCAACCAACAACCTCACCGCGGCGCGCGGGAGGGAGGCCGCTGCGGCGTCGGCATCCTCACTCGGCGGAATGCTGGCTGGCGGACTGCGCAGTGCCGGTAGCGGTCTGTTGGCGCTGGCTGGTGGCCCGTGGGGTGCTGCAGCGATCGCCATTGGTGGTGTCGGCATTGCGTACATGGATATGGTGCGCAAGTCCCAACAAGCGAGGGAGGAGTACGCACAGCAGGTTAAGTCTCTAGGTCTTCTGGCCTATCAGATATCTGATGTTACGGAGAGATTTCAGAAGTTCGGTAGTGAAGTGTCACTCAAGGACTTTATCGGACAATGGAATGAGGCTGCGCAGAAGATCAAGCAGTCGGAGGAACGGGCGAAGGCGCTTGAGGCCGCGGTCCGCAACTATCAAGCGCTGTTGGATCAAGGGAGAACGTCCACGCGCGAGGGGGCTGGGCTCACGATTGTTCGTGACATGGAGCGCCTCGCTGACGCGAAGGCGGATCTGAAGAAGTTCCAAGAGGAGGTGGCGCCGACTCAAGCGAAGTTCGACGAAATGTCGACCGTTCTTCGATCTCGGCTGACGCCGGAGTTGTTCGAGGCTGCAAAGGCAGCAGCAGCGCTTGGGAAGGAGAAGTTGGAGGAGTTTTTGGCGGCGCTGCCAGAGGCGGCCCGACGTGCAGTGGACGCAGGAAACGCGATCCAAGGAATGTTGTCAGGCTTGCGAACTGATAGTTGGAAGGATCAGGTCGAGTGGATCAAGAAGTCCAAGGGTGAGTACGCGGCATGGATGGCCGAGCAAGGCAAGGTCATCAACGATAATGGAGGTGTGCAAGCGCTGACGCCGCAGGAGCGCGCTTCTTTCAATGCTGAGGCTGCGCGGAAGAAGGCGCACTTTGAGCGGATGAAGCAGCTCGAGGATGAGAAGAAGTCCAGGGCTGGGGCCGCCCGTTCAGAGATCGCTGACGGCAAAGCCCAGCAGAGCCAGTACGCATCGATCACCGATCGGATCAAGCGGCAGATAGCTCTCGACAAGGAGCAGATGGGCCTGACCGACGACATGACGGCGGCGCAGAAGCTCCAGGTGGTCATCGCAAATGAGCTGGCCTCGGCCAAGAGCAAGCTGAGCGAGGAGGAGCAGAAGCGCGTCAAGGCGTTGCTCGAGGAGGCGGTGGCCCAGGGTAAGGCGCTTGCGGCGCAGGAGTCTGCGAAGAAGGCCGCACAGGACATGCTGCGGCTCCAGAAGGAGCTGAACGAGGCGGCCGTCACCCAGCAGCAGGCCAACGCGATCGACCTGGCCGGCATCGGCACTGGCAGTGAGCAGATGGAGCGCATGCGCCGCCAGCTGCAGCTCAAGGAAGAGTACGACCGCCGGCTGTCAGCGCTGAATGACCGCAACGCCAGCGCCAACAATGGCAACGGCTATACCAGCAAGCAGTACGCGCAGCAGCTGGACGAGCTGGACAAGTACCACAAGGAGGCATTGCAGCGGGAGGCGCAGTACCAGGCGGATCGTCAGAGTTCGATCACTAATTGGTCGTTGGGTGCCTACCGTGCCTTCGAGGACTATCGTTCCCAGGCGGCCAATGCAGCAGAGCTGGGCAATCAGGCGTTCACCAACGCATTCCAGGGAATGGAGGATGCGTTGGTGAACTTCGAAATGACCGGCAAGCTGAGTTTCAGCCAGCTGGCCAACTCGATCATTGCGGACCTGGCTCGTATCGCGGCCAAGCAAGCCACATCAGCGCTGTTCAACGCCGGATTCAACGCTTTTGCCGGGCCGGTTGGAACGGTACAGCGGGAGCGGATCCAGATCCCAGGGTTCGACGGTGGTGGCTTCACCGGTTACGGCGGGCGACTGGAGCCGGCCGGACTCGTCCACAAGGGCGAGGGCGTGCTCAACCAGGACGACATGCGGGCACTGGGGGGGCCATCGGCATTTCACGCCCTGCGCGCGGCGTTGAGGCGAGGTTACGACGCTGGCGGCATCGGTGGACAGGTTCCCGCTCGTGTTGCGCTGAGCGGCCGGCAGGGTGGCCAAGGCGGACCGTCCGTTGAGATCCACAACTACAGCGGAAGCAAGGTCCAGCAGCGAGAGGAATCGCAAACGCTTCCAGATGGGTCCGAGATCCGAAAGCTGATTGTCCAGATCGGCAACGAGGAGCTCGATGGCGGTTCGTGGGGCCGGGTCGGCCAAGCCCGCTATGGCTGGCAGGACGCGATGGGCTGAGTGGATCGGCGCGGGGTTCCCACGCCGGTTTCTATGAGATTGATTGTTCGAAGCGAGGAGTACATGGAGACCTTCCCCAGCTATGCCGAGATCCGCTTTGCGGACTACGGTGAGGAGTTCGACCCCGCGGTCGAGCGCACCGAGATGGAACGCGGCGTGCCGCGGCAGCGCCTGCTGAACACCCACGTCATGCAGACCATCGGGGCGTCGGTGCAGTTCCGCTCGGCGCAGACGGTGGCCGACTTCGAAGCCTGGTACTTCGACAACCTCAAGCGAATCGGCTGGTTCAACATTGAGCATCCCCGCACGGGCCAGATAATTCGTGCTCGCTTCCAGGGTGGCAAGATCGGCAAGCTGCAGCCGCTCAACACGCTGTTTCGATTCGCCAAGCGCGACTTGGTACTGGAGTACCTGCGATGAGTACGTTCACCGAGCGCCGGCAGCGCACTGACGACACCACGGGCATCCTGCTGCTACTGGAACTGAGCGCCCCGTCGTTCGTGGAGGTGCTGCGCATCGTCAACGACACGGGCGACTGGGTGAGCCAGGGCAACGTGTATACGGGATTCCCGTTCGGCTTCAAGCTGCCCGACGATGTGGGCGGGCAGGCGCCGCGCGCGCAGCTGGTGCTCGACAACGTGGGCCGTTCAATCACCGAGGACCTGGAGCGGTTGCAGCCGGGGGAGCTGGTGACGGCGCGCCTCATGATCACCGACCGGGCAGATGCCAATGTGATTGAGGCCAGCTACGACCTGCCGATGACGCAAGTCGTGGTGAATACCCGCACGGCTTCGGCGCAGCTCGGGGTGGATTTCCTGACACGCCAGCAGGCAGTGACGTTGCGGGCCAATCCCTACACTCTGCCGGGGATCTTCTGATGCGCCTGGCCGAGGTGGAGAAGTTCGTGGGCATCCCCTACGACGAAGACGGATTCGACTGCGCCGACCTGGTGGTGCTCGTGCAGCTGCAGCTGTTCAATAGGGTGATCACCCTACCGGGGCGTCGCCCGCGCGGGCTGCAGGGCGCGGCTGAGCTGGGGGCACTGTCGCGGCCCTACGCGCACCTGCGAGACGGACCACCCGAAGACGGCGATCTTGTCCTGATGTTCGATCAGGGACACCGAAACCCCGGCCATGCCGGGGTTTTCTTTTTCCTGGCCCATGAGGGCTGGGTCCTTCACAGCAACGAGCGCAACGGCTGCAGCGTGCTGCACCGCGTGCGCGATCTGCCCGACTTTGGGCTGCGAATCGAGGGTTACTACGCATGGGCCTGATGCACACGCCTACCGATGCCGGCCGTCTGATCATCACCCCGCATCCGGTGATGCTGGATGGACAACGCAACCTGCAGGCCGACCTGCGCCCGGGTGAGAGCCTGTATGCCTTCCTTGAGCGCCATGTGGAAGGTCTGGGCGGGCAGGCGTGGCTCGTAACTATCGGCGGCCGGTCGGTTGAGCGGCATCTGTGGAGCAACGTTTACCCGAAGCATGGCCAGGTGATCGAGATCCGGGGCGTGGTCGGTAAGAGCGCGATCCGGCTGGTGGCCCAGGTCGCACTGGCTTACTTCACGTTGGGCGGTGCAGCCATTGCAGGTTTCAGCATCGGCACCTCCACGGTGTTGGGTACGACGCTTGCGCGCGCGGCTGTCTACGCTGCCGGCAGCCTGCTGATCAACAAGGTTCTCGGTCCCAAGCTGCCCAGCGCTGCTGCCTCGGCTCCGGCCGACACACTCTTCTCCATTTCGGCGCCCCGCAATCGGATGCGTGCCTATGAGCCGCTGTCGTTCGTGCTCGGTACGGTGCGCATCGCGCCGGACGTGGCCAGCAAGCCGTACATGAACTATGAGGGTGACGAGCAGTACCTGTCGCTTGTGCTGACTCCGGGGCTCAACGTGGCCCGCGTGGACGAGCTGTACAACGGTGACGCCCTGCTGAGCAGCTATGAGGGGGTGCAGGTCTGGCACAGCGGCTTCCCCAGCATGCCGGATGAGGCCATTCCGCTGTACAGCAACTCTGGCAGCGTCGACGGTGGTGTGATCCTGGACACCAGCAGCGACCCCAAGCACACGCCCAGCAACTGGGTTCAGCGCACCAGCTCCGCCGGCGCGATCCGCCTGCAGGTGAACATGGATTTCCGCATCTTCGATGCGGACAAGAAGGGCCGCGACTACGAGAACCGCGAGCAGATCCAGATCCAGTACCGCGCAGTGGGCGAGAGCGGCTGGCGTGTGTTCGGCAACTACACCGTGGCCGGTCGGACGCAGAAGTCCCGGCGCGCGACCTATGGCCTCGATGTTCCGGCCGGCCAGTACGAAGTGCGGGTCCGCACTGCGGGCCTGAACACCGACGGGAACAACGCGCAGGCCAGCTTCAGCTGGACCAACTTGGTCAGTGTGCTGCCTGACACGGCCAGTTATGACGGCATCCCGCGCATCGGCATCCGCATGAAGGCGTCCGGGCAGCTCAACGGCAGCCCCGACGAGCTGCGCTGTGTTGCACATTCCTTCCCGATCCCGGTGTGGAAGGGCGACGCCATCGGCTGGGTCACCGAGGAAAGCAGCAACCCCGGCGCGCAGATCCTGGCCTATGCCCGCGGCATCAAGTCGCCGCAGGGCGTTCGGATTGCCGGCATGGGCCTGCCCGACAGCCAGATCGACGTGGAGGCGCTCAAGGCCTTCATGCTGCACTGCGCGGCCAATGGCTTCAGCTACGACTACCAGGTAGCCGAGAAGCGCAACCACCAGGCGGTGATGGACGCGGTCGCGCTGGCCGGCTTCGGCCAGATCGCATGGCCGAAGGGCCGTCTGGCCGTGGTGTGGGCCGCCGATGAGCAGCCGCTCTCGGGTGTGGTCAACATGGCCACGATCAAGAAGGGGCAGTTCCAGGTCGAGTACACGCTGGCCAACGGCGCCGACGGCATCGAGTACAGCTACCTGGACCGTGCCACGTGGGAGGCAAAGACCCTGCGCGTGCCTGCGCCAGGCGTGACGACCATGCTCAACCCGGCACAGGTGACCGGCGAGGGCGTCACCAGCGAGGCGCATGCCGCCATGCTGGCCCGGTGGCATCTGGCGCAGAGCCTGTACCAGTACAAGTCGATCAGCTACAGCACCGATATCGAGCACCTGGCCTACGGCCGCATGTCGGTGCTGGCGCTGCAGCACGACCTGACGCAATGGGGCTTTGGCGGCCAGGTGCTGTCCGCATCGATGGGGCCGGGGCGAGTCGTGACGCTGCAGCTCGACGTGCCGGTGCCTGCGCCCGCGCAGGGCAGCGCCTACATCGGCCTTCGCATTCCTGGCGAGCGGGTGTACCGCGTCCTGCGGGTCGTGCCCTTCACCGGTGAGAGCGACCAGCTGCAGCTGGCCGATCCCTGGCCGACCGATGCCGAGCTGCCGGGAAACACCGACAGCAACCCGGCATGGGACACGATCTGGATCTACGATTTCAAGCAGACGCCGGGCTACCGCGTGCGGGTGGTAGGCATTCAGCCGGAGAACGACCTCAAGGGCGCCGCGGTCGACGTGGTGGCCGAGGGCCCGGAATACTGGCATTACGTGAAGACCGGCGAGTACATCCCGCCGGAAAACGGCTCCCAGCTGGGCAGCCGGCCGGTTGCCAGCAACCTGCGGATTACCGAGCGCCAGGTGGTGCAGGGTGACACGGTGTTCTCCGAGCTGCAGGCTTCGTTCGATATCACCGGGCCGGTGGGCGAGATCCGCGTGCTGTCGGACCTGGACCAGAATTCGGAGCTGGAGCAGGTCGCCTCGACCACCACGCGCTCGGCCGTCTGGCGCATTCCGCGTGCCGGCGTGTATCCGATCACCGTGCGGCCCTACAGCCCTGACGGGCAGGCCGGCGTGGCGGTGACGGTGACCTATGCCACGCAGGGCGCCGATGTGCCGCCGGTGCTGGTGGACCTGTTCGACGTGGAAGAACGCAGCGGCGGTGTGCGGCTTTACACCTGGGGCTGGCTGGGCGACACAACGCGGTCGGCAGACTTTGCCGGCGTCGAGATCCGCTACATGCCGGGAAAGGACATGAGCCCGGACTGGAATGCGATGACGCCCGTTGGCGAAACCGGCTACCACACGGCGCCCTTCGAAGCGGTCATTCCGGAATCGGGGGATTGGACGTTTGCCTGCCGCAGCGTGAACACCTCGGGCGAGCTCTCCACCGGCATGCGCGTGGTGGTCAAGACGCTGGGAAACAACCTCGGCGAGCAGATGCAGGAGACGTGGGAAGAGGCGGAGCGGGCGAACCAGCGGGTGGGGCAGGAGATCATCGATCGACTGGCCGGCGACGTGGCCGCAGTGAACGAAGCCGTGGGCAAGGCACGTCAGTACACCGACGAGCAGGTCGCCGCGCTCAACGGCATCCTGGAGGACATTGTCGGCGCCGACGAATGGGCGGCCGGCACGACCTACTCGGCCGGCGACTTCGTGCGCCGCGCTGGAACGCTGTATCGGTCGCTGGCCGAGAATGTCGACGTAGAGCCGGGCACCAATCCGGCTGTGTGGGAGGCCATCGGCGACTACACCTCGGTGGGCGATGCGCTGGCGGCCGCCATCAGCATGTCCACGAAGAACGCCAGTGACATCGCGGCTGAGGCCAGCCGCGTGGATGCCGTTGTGGTGAAGCTTCCGGCAGATGGTGGCCAGGCTGCCAGCGCAGGGCAAGTGGCCAGCCAGATTAACGCGCTGGCGGAGGCGGACGCGGCCTTGTCCCAGCGCCTCGACAACACCAACGCGGCCTTGGGCGGCAAGGCAAGCACGGCCAGCGTGACTGCAGTCGAGCAGGCCAGTGTCGCTCGCGACAGTGCGTTGGGCGAGCGGCTCAACACGACCGATGCCGCGCTGGAGGGAAAAGCGTCTGCGGCGGGGCTACAGCAGTTGGCCAGCCAGGTCAGCAACCTCGGGGACTCGGTGACGGCCAACAGTTCGGCCATCACCCATCTGTCGGTGGGGATGAACCCCAACCCGAACATGCTGAAGAACCCCAGCTGGCGCAATGGGCTGACGGGCTGGGGCGGTACGCCGACCAACGGCGCGCCGTTGAACTATGCGTCGCACGGCCCATTCCTTGCGATCCAGCCGACCAGCGGCAGTGACAGTTGCTATCAGTACGTGCAGAGCCCGACGGCAGGCGTTCACTACCTGTCGGGAGAGGTGTTCCGCAATGGCTCGGTCGGCAATGCACGGTTGGTGCTCAGCGCATACAACGCCGGCGGCTTGATTGGTTCGGTGACCGTGCTGTCCGATCGCTCCAAGCTGGGGGTCTGGCAGGCGCTTAATGTTCCAATCGATGTGCCGCCGGACGCTACTCGGCTGCTGGCCGGTGTGATCTGCGAAGGCACGGGCGAGGTAATGTCGTTCCGTCGCCTGAAACTGGAGCGTGGCCCCTCCGCGACTCCCTGGAGCGATGAAGTCACCACCTCCGACACAGCCACGGCTATGCAGTCCATGGAGGTGCGGGCGACGACGCTGGAGAACGGCCAGTCGACCATGTTTGCCAAGTACACTTGGGCGCTGGACGTGAATGGCAATGCCATCGGTATGACGTCCGTCAACGACGGCACCATTGGCCGAATCAGCTTTGTTGCTGACGTGTTGAGCATCGTTGACCCCAACAATACGGGCAGCACAACCTTCGGAAGTGGCAGGTGGGTAACTCGTTCCGGGGCCTACATGATGGTGCACGGCAAGCCGTTCGGTGTATCCAACGACCTGATGATGTGGATCGGTGTGGGCTCCAACCCGGCCAACGCGAGCAAGGCGAACGGCCTGTTCTGGATCGACAACCAGGGCAATGGGTACTTCGGAGGCAGCCTGTCGGCCGGCGTGCTCAAGAACGCTGTGCAGACCACTTCGACCAACGGCAACGCCGAGATCGTCAACGGGCCGTTCTCTACGCTGGGGCGCGCCAAGAACGTCGTGGTCAGCTACGACATGACCAAGACCGACACGGCGAACACGGGCCGGTGGACCGGGGTTTCCGGGCCGGTGAACGCCACCATCGCGATCTATCGGCGGGTGGGCAATGGTGCCGAGCAGTTCATCACCGACTTCAACGTCACGGGCAACTATGAGGTGCTGAACGAGCAGGGTGGGCCGTCGCAGCTGACTTCGCGCATGGCTGGCTCGCACACCTTCACCGACAACACCCCCGGCACCGAGCAGTTCACCTACCGGGCCATCATCGTCACCCGCAACGTGGCCACCGGCACGGCGAGCGGAGGTACAGTCGGTGTGGTGATCAATCAGACGCTGGGCATCATTTCCGTGGAGCAATGAGATGTCGCCGATTCTTTCCGAGAGCAACAACAACCGGGTCGAGATGCTGGCGACCCGGATCGATGTGCAATGGGACTTCCGGGCCAATGACGGCCCGGTGCTGTTTTTCTTTGATCGCGTGGACTGGAACCCGGCCACGGGTCAGGTCAACACCCGCAGTTATGACCGCACGGTGCGCGCTCCGATCCGTGACCTGCTGGCGGGCGAGTACACCTTCACGCACCCGCAGACCGGCGAGCAGATCACCGAGCCTGGCTGGAAGCTGATGGCGTTAATCAAGGCCGCGACGGATCGAGTGTGGGAGTCGGAGAGCCCGCCTGCGCCGGAGATCGTCGGGCCGCTGGATGAGGGCGGGGGGGGACGGCTAAGCCGTCCCCCCCCCCGGCTGCTGCTGCGGCCAAGTGGCTCGACGTGTTACTCCGCGCAGATGTTGAGAGTGTCGATGATCTGCCCAGCGACCTCTGCATCTGCGCAAAGGAAGAAGACGGCATCCTTCTCCGCTGCTTCAGAAAGAAAGTGGTGGACAGTGATCAGGGCGGCCGTCGTATTTCGCACGAACACCTCGTGGCACTGCGAAAGCCGAACGTGCGCAAGCTGTGCGGCAAGCGCCTGCTTGGTTGCGCGGATCTCGGCACTTTTGTCGCTCTCAATCCGCCCAGGCAGGCCAACTCCGCAACCGGTATAGACACATTTGTCCTTGAACCTGGTTTTCCAGACGAACTGAGGGGAGTTGGGTTCGAAGGGCGGCGCGTGTAATGGACTGCTTTTGATCATTCAGGGGCGACAGTGTCATGGCTGATCGCTTCCTGCGAGGTACGCGCGGCGGCTTGATGCAGCTCACGGCCACTCAGTCTTGAGTGGTGTGCGGAGCGTAGTTCTGCAAGCGTGGAAATCCCGTGACTGTGCACCGCTTGTTGCTTTGCTTCCTGCACGCGCTGAGCACATGGCTGGGCATACGCTCGCCTCTGAATTCGAGGTTGTGCCGCATGCTGAAGTGTTCAGTTGTGTTTGTAAGCTCTGCTGTCGAAGAGGTGGGTGAAAGCCGGCTTGCCGACCTAATGGCCGCTGGGGCCAGGTTCAACGAGGCGTGTGGATCGCGAGCGGTTGTGTGCTTCGATGGACGCCGCTTCTTTACCTACCTCGAGGGGACCGCCAGTTCGGTAGCTGCGACTTTGGTCTACATCGAGTCATTGGCCATCCACTCAGAGCTTGTGCAGCTCGCTCGAGGGACTGTTCAGCAGCTCCGCTTCCCGGAACAGCCATTGCTATTCATGCGGGTGACCGCCTCTCAGCTTAAGTCCTTGGTCCGCGCCGACTGGACCAACTTCTCCCAGCGGCTGAAAGGCCGGTTTGATCCCGTTACCGGCATGGAGCAACTCGCCGATCTGGTTGCGCAATGCCGCGAGGCGGCGGCATCCTGAATTGCTGCGGCTCCCCCGGAGTTAGCCCCTTGTGCTGTCCTCGGGTGTATAAGCGATCAAGGGCGGTAGGGAACAGATCGATGCGCTTTGAGTTCACGCATACACACATCTATCCCGGGGCTACCGCCGATCTCTCTGGCAGTCTCCCGGGAACTGACGGTGAGACCACGTGCTTGGTGGAGTTGAGTGATGGTGTCGTCCTCTCGACCAGTTGCTCTGTGAGGGGGGAAGAGGTTCTTCTTTCAATGCCGGAGTACCTCACAGCTCGTGGCGCGAAGATCCCCGCGAAGACGTGGGCGCTACGCAGGGACGTTGAGACAGGAGCATGGCGGGCGAAATCCCGGGTCAACACCTAGAGTGGGGGTGTCACCTTGGATGATTCTCGCATCACGTGGCGGCAGTTATCCTGTGAAGCCCACACCGAGAAGTACAGATGCACGAGTTTCAAGATTGGATATTTAGCGCCAGGGGAAGAACCATAACGGCCAGGGTCCAGGTGGATGGGCGCGGGGGCGGCACCATTACGCGGTTTGAGACCAGGCCCGGTCCGTCGCAAAGCGGCCTTTCGATCAAAGTGGACTCCCAGCAGGAGGCCGCCGCCGCGCTTGAGCGAATCCTTACTGATCTACTGGGCGTTGATTGGTAGCCCCAGGGTCGATCGAGGAAATCTGATCGGTCAGCATCCGAAGAGACTGCTGAAGGGCAGCGGTGAAAACCGGGCCGTCGGTGCCGGCATGAACGTCCGCCGCTTCTACCAGCATAAGTTCCCACACTCGGGCCAGTGATCGCGGATCGTTGTGGGTGGCGATGGCAGCGCCAAGCGCGTACTCCATCGCCTTGAGGTAGGCCCGATGGGCTTCCAGATCGACCTCGCACGAGCGCAGTCGTTCAGCAATTTGCTCCAGGGTGAGTGTCATGGGGGGCTCGACTTGCGCATGAATGGGATGGATAGTTCGTACGGGCCACTTGGCGTACACAATGAGCATCCTCAACGTTTTGCTGCGTGCTGACCAGCTCCTCGTTGCTGTTGACACCTTGGCAGAGGATGTCCAGACCGGCGCCCATTCCTCTGGCGCGAAGCTGCTGCTGATTCCGCAGCACAACCTTGTGCTGGCTGCGCGCGGGTCCACGCAGTTCTTCCTTCGCATCTACGAGCTGGCTCTGCAGGCGAGCTTCCGTGCTGATTTCACGATGGAGCAGCTCTCCGCCGAGTTGGGCCTGGTAGTGGATCAACTATGGCCGAATTACGTGAGAGCGGCAGCCGAGGCTCGCTTGCCGATCGAAAAGCTTGGGACCGAGCTGGTGCTGGGTGGCTGGTCGCCGAAGAGAGGCCGGATGGTGGCCACAGCGTATGCGAAGAGCGACAGCTCCAGGCCAACGATAGTGCAGCCCCTCGATGGGGGCTTGGCTTCTCCTGGGGAACCGCTGGCTGGCAGGCCGGATAGCTTCGCTCCAGCCGACGTTCTTGCGGCTGGCAAGGTCCAGGCTAGATGGCTCAATGAACGGGTAGGGCGACAGGTAGCTGGAGGCCGGCTGTTGGCCGGCTTCCTGGAGAAGGGGCAGGCGATGGTGAGGGATCTCGGGCCGATTTAACGATCTGGCCTGTTCTCGACGAGTCGGCTGCACCTGGCCGGAGGTAGTACGGTCGGCGACACCCGCGAGACGTGTAGCCTGCCAGAACTGTGACGGCGATCTGGCGGCCTCTACGCGACGCTTACGCGGTCAGCTCTACGCTCGGACTCCCCGACAGGCCCGGAGCAGCGTGCCATGCCCAACAAGGCGGTTGTATTCGTCAGCGAGGCGGTCAGCGACCTGACCCAGGCCCACCTTTTGAAGGTCATGGCGGACGCGGAGCGGTTCAACCGCAGAGCAGGAGTGACCGGGGTGACGTTGTTTGATGGAAGCCGGTTCCTCTCCTACATGGAGGGGCCCCAGGACGGTCTGGATGTGGCCTTCTCCAGAGCTGCTGGGGCCGCCAGCCATACGAACCTGATCGAGATTGCGCGTGGACGCGTGGGGCAGCGCAGGCTTCCATACTGGCCGATGCGCTGCATCCCCTTGGCGCCGCCGGAGCTGGTGCAACTGGTGCGAGCCGACTGGACTGGCTTCCTGCAGCGGGGAGGCAATGAGGTTGCCCCGGCCACCGCGATGGAGATGCTGGTGGCGCTTGTCGAACCGTTCGCGGAGGCTGCCTGAGCAGCGCCGCACTGGCACCCATCCGAACTGTCTAGGCACCCATCGATAGTTCGGAGCCGCTGTCGTTCATTTTGTGTCTCCAGTATCGAGCGGATCACCTGGCGTAGGGGCGAACTGCGCTAGCAGTCTTTCGCGACGGCACTGGTCAAGCCAGTGATGCCAGGTCTCGATTTCATCCATCAAACCCGTGGCTCCGCAACCTGGGCAGGTGAGCGTGGTGCCCTTCAGATCGGTTTGAAGGCCTGCACCCTCGCAAAGTGAGGACCTCAGTCCGCAGTTCTTGCAGGTTGATCGCACCTGCTCCAAGCGGGTGATCGCGCCATTGAGCGCAAGCAGGGGCAGGATCGAATGGATCCTGAAGGCATTGGGAGGGTGCATAGCCGTGCCGTTCAAAGGCTGGACACGGGCGCAAAGGATTCTGCACCGGAGAAGAGCCGCGAGGCTGCAGTGTGCGACATCCAAGGTGAACTGTTCATCACAGCGAGTTGGAACGTCGAGCGCCATCGCAGAGTGTGAGACCGTCGCCCGTATTCTTCCGGCCATGCTTCCCTCGCACGGCTACCAAGGCTTCCGCACCGCTCCCGTTCCCGCTGGCTGGGTTCACATGGGGGAAAGCTGGGTGCTGTGGTGGAACGGGCGCCAGATCGCCAATGTCAGCCTCAGCAAGGGTGGCGGCGCGCGCGTCCGCCTCGACGCCCGGAAGATGTGGCAGGTCAAGGAAGCACGGGCCGCCAGCATCGCCCAGGGCAAGCGCTACGCCGAGCGCTGGTGTGCGGCCAGGCTCTACCCGGAGATGCGCCTGCGCGCGGCTGTTGCCCGTCTACTGGACATGACCCCGGGCGAACCGCTCGACCCGCTGCCCGGCCTGCCGCCGACCCGCGAGCAGCAGCAACAGGCCCTGCGCCTAGCTGAGGCAACGGCCACTGCCACGGCGCGAGTCAAGGAAGCGTTGGAACCGGTCAAGCCGCCAGCGACGAAACCCCGCCCTAAGGACGCGCGCAAGGCGTGGGTGAGGGCAGGGCTGCAGCAGATGCAGCGCGGCGTGTAGCGAGAGGGGGAGTTAAGAAAAAAGGCGGAGCCGGAAGATTCACGACTCCATTACGCCATTTTCGTTGAAGCCCTTGCGCTGCAAGGGGTTATGGTGCCGGTGAAAGGACTCGAACCTTCATGGGGTCACCCCCGGCTGATTTTGAGTCAGCTGCGTATACCATTCCGCCACACCGGCAGGCAGCGCGTGAGTGTAACCGAGGTCGGCAGGGCTTTCATAGGGGCAGCGCCATTCGGGGCGCTTCCTGTCGGCATCGGCCCCGTGATGGCTATACTGCGGCGGCGTGAATACCTCCAGGAGCGGTAGCCGATGACAGTGTTGCAGGACCTGAGGGTGCTGGTGGTCGAGAACGACGAAATGAGTGCCGCGCTGCTGCAGATGCAGCTGGTGCATGCCGGCGCGACCGTGGTCGGGTTGGCGGCGAGCGTGGACGAAGCGCTGCGCCTGCTGGAGGATTCGGCGCCGGACGTGGCCCTGCTCGACTATCGCCTGGCCCGCAACGAGACCAGCGAGCCCGTGGCGGCAGCGCTGTCGGCACGCGGTGTGCCGTTCGTGCTGGCCACCGGCATGCTGGCCGAGCAGTTGCCAGCGTCGATGCTGGCCGGGGTGCTGCTGGTCAAGCCGTACCTGTCGGTGGATCTGTCCCAGGCGCTGGTGCGCGCGGTGGGTCATTCCCGCATCAAGGCCTGATTGGCCCCGGCGCAGAGGACCGGCGTATGCTGCCGTGGCCTGAATGCTCAGGCCTACAAGGAGAGTGGCATGAAGAAGTGGATCAAGCGCATGGTTGCCGCGGGTGTCCTTTCGATGGCGGTCTTCGGTGGTACCGCGACTGCCGCATGGTGCGGCCAGCCCTGCTTCCAGCTCTACAAGAGCTGCATCGCGCGCGGCGGTGAGGTCGAGCAGTGCCTGCAGGAACAAGCCTTCTGCGAAGAGGCGATGTGCGGCGGCAACCCCTGATCCAGAAACCCCGCCCAGGCGGGGTTTTTCATAGGCGCGTGGTGTTCATCCGGCTTCGTCGTACACGTAGCGGATGTCCTCGCGGTCGTCGAGGATGCGGTATTGCAGGGCCAGGTCATCCGGGTCCGGATTGAGCCAGGCGTCCAGGTGCTCCCGGCGGATCGGCACCACGCCGCGGTCATGCCCGGCGGCGGCGACATCGGGTGGCGGGGCGTCGGTGATCGTGGCAAATGACAGCAGCCGGCCTTCCGGCCCTTCCCACTCCGCCCACAGGCAGGCCAGCAGCAGGTCGCGGGGCGGATCGGGGCGGAATTCCAGCACCACGTCCTGTTCCTTCTCGTCGGCGCCCAGCGTGCGCGCGTCGATGGCGTGGCGTGGCACGTGCTCATAGAACGCCTGCACGACCACGACCCCATGGCGCAGCCCGAATGCGCCGCGCCAGTAGCCTTCCAGGCTGTCGCGCCGTGCATTGTAGGTGCCGGGGTAGAGCACGTCGTTGCGTGCTGGCGTGTCCGGCAGCCGGCACTGGTAGCGCATCGGCTTGATCACCCGCTGGCCGTTGTCGCTGACCATGACCGGTGCGTAGGTGCCCGGGAAGATGCGGTTGTCGCGCGGCAGCAGCTGCACCCGATGCAGATCCTCCAGCCGGGCCTGCGCGCGCTCGATGCGGTTGCCGGCCACGCGCAGGTCGTTGCGCGCCTTCTGGGTGGGGCGGGTCGCCAGCGTGGCGTGGGCGATATCGCGTCGTTCGCGCTGCCGGACCAGCTCGGCCTCCAGTGCCTGCTGCTCCTGCGCATGCCATTGCTGGATCTTTGCCACGATGTCGCGGCCCTGTTCCGTGCGCGCGCCGGCAAAGCCGTCGTCCATGGCTTTTGGGGTTTTCGGGCGCTTCTTGCCGGGATCGTGCGCGTACAGCTCGGCGAATTCCTCCAGCGAGAGAATGGCGCCGAACTCGCGCACCAGCTTGGCGTAGTCGGCGCGGATCAGGGCGGAATAGCACATGCGAACTCTGCCGGTGTGGGTCGCAGCGGCTGCGACGTGGATGCGGCAGGATAGCCCGACACATCAGGAGATGCCGCATGAATGAATCCGCCACCTGCCAGTTCCGCGAAGCCGTGCCCACGGTCGAGGACTACTGCCGGCTGCGTGTACTGGCAGGCCTCAGTGCCAAGCATCAGGAAGCCGCTGCGCGCGCACTGCCCAACACCCTGTTCGGCGTATGTGCCTACCAGGGCAATGAGCTGGTTGCGATGGGCCGCATCGTCGGCGATGGCGGCTGCCACCTGCAGGTGTGCGACATCGCCGTGCTGCCACGCCTGCAGGGGCAGGGCCTGGGCAAGGAGGTGATGCGGCGGCTGGACGACTGGATGCGGGCCAGCCTGCCGCCGTCGGCGTACGTCAGCCTGCTGGCCGATGGTGAAGCGCACCGGTTGTATGCACAGTTCGGCTTCGCGCCAACTGCGCCGGCGTCGATCGGGATGTATCGGCGCTTCTGAAATGAGTGCCTGGATTCCAGGCAAAGAAAAACCCCGGCCGAAGCCGGGGTTCTCAAGAATTGGCGTCCCCACGGGGATTCGAACCCCGGTCGCCACCGTGAAAGGGTGATGTCCTAGGCCTCTAGACGATGGGGACGCACGAAAAACTTCAAGTTGTAGAACCTTCGACGGCCTAATGTCGAAGTGGTGGAGCCAAGCGGGATCGAACCGCTGACCTCCTGCATGCCATGCAGGCGCTCTCCCAGCTGAGCTATGGCCCCGATGAAACCTCGGATGATCTGCCGGGAGCAGAGTCCGTTTGAAACTGGCGTCCCCACGGGGATTCGAACCCCGGTCGCCACCGTGAAAGGGTGATGTCCTAGGCCTCTAGACGATGGGGACGCACGAAAACTTCAAGTTGTAGAACTTTCGACGGCCTAATGTCGAAAGTGGTGGAGCCAAGCGGGATCGAACCGCTGACCTCCTGCATGCCATGCAGGCGCTCTCCCAGCTGAGCTATGGCCCCGTGTTACCGAGCCGCCTATCATACCTGCGTGTTCACGTTTGTGGAAGCCTTTTTTCAACTTTTTTCGTCCCGGTTCATCCGAAGCCACAGGGGCAGGGGAACCGCAACGCCACAACCTGAATGCCGGTAGGCGGTGAACAAAAAAGACCCGGTTATCGGCCGGGTCCTCGTTGTTCGTGATGAGTGGCGTCCCCACGGGGATTCGAACCCCGGTCGCCACCGTGAAAGGGTGATGTCCTAGGCCTCTAGACGATGGGGACGCAATTCTCATCAATGTTCTTTAGCGACCTTTCGACGGCCTAATGCCGAAAGATTGGTGGAGCCAAGCGGGATCGAACCGCTGACCTCCTGCATGCCATGCAGGCGCTCTCCCAGCTGAGCTATGGCCCCACGTCGCTGAGGAGCGAAATAATAGCCTTGCCCCCGGGGCTTGGCAAGCATTTGTTGTACTTTTCTTCACGCACGCTGCGCGGCAGATTCCTGTCGCGGTGGCTACGCGTTGTCGCCGGTCAGCGCCGCCAGGATCGGGCATTGATCCAGCGCACCATGCCCGGGGCAGGCGTCGACCAGCTGCGAAAGCGCGGTGTGCATGCGCTGCAGTTCGGCCATCCGTTGCGCGATGTCCTGCAGGCGGGCCTGTGCGGTGTCGCGCACGCTGCCCATGTCCTGCGAGTGACGATCACTGAGCGCGAGCAGTTCGCCGATCTCGTCCAGGCTGAAGCCCAGTGCTTTGGCGCGGCGGATGAAGCGCAGCCTGCGCAGGTCCGGCTCGCCGAAGATGCGGTAGCCACCGGCCGAGCGCGCCGCCGTCGGCAGCAGCTGCTGCCGCTCGTAGTAGCGGACGGTATCGATCGGCACGCCAGCCTGGCGGGCCAGTTGTCCAATGTTCATGGCGGATTCCTGCAGGTGCTGCAGGTCATTGTGAAGCCTGGAGTCTGGTCAAGGGTCAAGACCTGGCCCGGAGGCGCGTATTCAGCGCACTTTGCAACTTTCTTCATAGCCCCGCCGCTGGACCAGTTCCTACCCTTCGCCTGAACCGGCCGTTCGATGGCCTGTAACAAACCGAGGAGGTGGTCTGTGGATGGAATCAGGAACGAGGGATTCGTCGAGGTCGCGGTGGTCGAGTATCCGGGAGGCGATCCGTCTGCCGCCTCCGTACTGGCTGAGATGGCTCATGTCGCAAATCGCCTGGCCCAGCAACAGCGCCGGCCGTTCAAGCGTGTGCTGGTCACGCGCTGGATCGTACCCGCCAGTCAGACCGGTGTGCACCGCATCGCCGGTGCGGAGATGCTCGATGCCGCCATTCCTGCGGTGATCGCCGTTCCCGGGCAGATCAGTCCCGGCACCTGCCTGCGTGCCGAAGAAGTCGTGCTGGACTGGCTGCGCGCCCACTATGACGGTGGCAGCCTGCTGGCTGCAGCCAGCGAAGGTGTGAGCGTTCTTGCGCGTGCGGGCCTGCTGGCCGGGCGAACGGTCAGCGGGCCTGATCTGGGGCGACACCCGGGGTTGCAGGCGCAGGCCGTGAGCTGGGTGCCGAGCGAGCGTGCGCTGGTCGATGACGGCGATCTGCTGACCGTCGGCGGCTCGCAGGCGTGGCGTTTCCTGGGGCTTCGGCTGCTGTACCGGCTGCATGGACAGGGCGTGGCCAGCGCGGTGGCGCAACAGTTGGGCATCACGGTGCCGGATGGGGTACAGCAGGATCTGGAGCGCTTCAGCGCCAATTTCGCGCATGGTGATCGCGATGTATTGAAGGCGCAGCGCTGGCTGCATACGACCGCCGCGCGTGGTGCCACCCTGGCCGCGATCTGTGAGGTTTCCGGGCTGGAACCGCGGACGCTGCAGCGACGCTTCCTCCGGGCCACCGGTCTGCGGCCCATCGAGTATTGCCAGCGGCTGCGCATCGCCAAGGCGCAGACGCTGCTGCAGCAGGGCGCCGGTATCGACGAAGTGGCCTGGGGGGTGGGCTATGCCGACCAGAGCGCGTTCCGGCGCCTGTTCCTTCGCATTGTGGGCATGACGCCCGCCAACTATCGCCGCCACGTCAGCTGCAAGCGACGCGAGCGGCCGCTGATGCCTTCGGTCGCAGGCAGCCTGCGTGGGCTGCAGGCGCCGACGGGTGCGCAGCTGGGGCGAAGCGCCGCGTGAGACATCAATGTTGCAGTCGTGCTTGCAACCTGGGCGTGACGCTTCGACCATGGAGTGGATGAATGATTGAACAGGTGGGTTGATGTCGAGTGTTGGACCGGTTCCGATGCCGGTGGTGTTGATTCTTGTGTGCGCTGCGCTGGCCATGGCGGTTGCCCGCCTGTGGCCACGCGGAAACGCCCCGGAGCCGCTGCCGTCGGCGGCCAGCATGGTGCTGGACATGCTCCTGATCGGCCTGCTGTGCGGTCGCATCAGTTTCGTGGCACTGAATTTCGCGCTGTATCGTGGCGCGCCGTGGAGCATTCTTCAGATCACCGATGGTGGCTATCATCTGGTGGTGGTGGTGCTGGCGGGGCTTGCGTGGGGGCTGTGGCGCCTGCGCCGATGGCCCGTGTTACGTGCGCCGGTGCTGACAGCGGCCCTGGTCGGCGTATTGCTCTGGTTTGGAGGGAGCCAGGTATTGTCGCTGTGGCAGGAGCGCCAGATGCCATTGCCGACGCTGCAGGTGACGGATCTGCAGGGTGGCCCGGTTGATCTGCAACAGTTCCGGGGCTCGCCGCTGGTACTGAATCTGTGGGCCACATGGTGTGGCCCCTGCCGCCGAGAAATGCCGGTGCTGGCCGCGGCGCAGCAGGCACATGCCGATGTGCAGTTCGTATTCCTCAATCAAGGCGAAACCCTGGATGAGGTCCAGGGTTTTCTCGCCGACGAGCGGCTGGTGCTGGGAAACATGTTGCTGGACGACGACGCGGCCGCATCAACCGTGCTGGGCGTGCAGGCCTATCCTTCGACCCTCTTTTTCGATGCCGACGGGCGCCTGCGTGAACTGCACCTGGGCGAACTGACCGCCGCTGGTCTTGAACACAAACTGCGCCGGCTGCGGTAGCCTGCGCGGGCATCTCACTACGGAGTTCCCATGTTGTCGACTTCCCTGCGCACCGCTCCGGCGTTGCTGTTGTTGCCGGTCATGCTGGCATTGGCCGCCTGCAGCCAGGCCCAGACTCCGCCAGGCAAGACTGCGGCGGCACCGGCCGCAAGCGCTCCAGCCGCTGCCAAGGGTGACCGTCCCGCAGTGTTGAAGGGCATCGAAAAGCACGGCTTCGAGGTCGTTGCCGAGTTCGATGCGCCGGGTGGACTGCGTGGCTTCGCCGGTGTGGTGGGGGGGCAGCAGCCGGCTGCGGCCTACGTCACCGCTGACGGCAAGCACGTGCTGGTCGGCAGCCTGTTCGATGCCGAAGGCAACGACGTGGCTGCCGAGGCCGTGGAAAAGCTGGTCGCCGCACCGATGTCGGCCAAGATGTGGACCAAGCTGGAGGCCAGCGCCTGGGTGCGTGATGGCAAGGCCGACGCACCGCGTGTGGTCTATACCTTCAGCGATGCCAATTGCCCGTACTGCCACAAGTTCTGGGAAGCGGCCCGCCCATGGGTCGACGCAGGCAAGGTGCAGCTGAGGCACATCATGGTCGGCGTAATCCGCGAGGACAGCCCGGCCAAGGCTGCGGCCATCCTGTCGGCGCGCGACCCGAGTGCGGCGCTGCTGGAGAACGAGCATCAGTTCGACCGCGGTGGCATCAAGGCGCTGCCAAGCATCAGCCGCGAGATCGCGGGCAAACTCGATGCCAACCAGGTGTTGATGATCGAGATGGGCTTCCAGGGTACTCCGGGCATTCTGTTCCAGGATGCGCAGGGCCAGGTGCAGCGTCGTGCCGGCCTGCCGCAGGGGGATGACCTGCAGACGGTGCTGGGCCCGCGCTGATCGAAACCCGCATCGCATGACGTGAACCGCAGGCCCGCATGGTGACATGCGGGCCTGCTGCGTTCAGCGGCCCAGGCGGGCACAGCCACCTGCGCAGCACCTGTTCTTCGTCACGTCTGAATCGTGACTGACATCAAGCCTCGCGCCTTGATTCCAATCAAGGCCAAAAACGACAGGCGGACTAGCCTGTGACGCATGGAATACAGCGTCACTGCGCGATGGATGCCGCGTTCGCCAGCCCCCAGTTGGGGGCGGCCGGCCCAGCCATTCACGACACTCTCACTCCTTGCTTGTTACCCAGACCGCTGCGGTCGCCACCTCTCTGGCAGCGCGGCCTTGATGGAGTCGACATGGGGGCAGGCAGGACAGTGTCATCGTTCTGTTGCCTGCCACGCGCAGGCTGACCGGTGTCGTCGACGCAGTAGCTGCATTTCCAGCAACGGCAACGCGAGGCCAGGGTGGCGCATGCGTGCGCTCCGGGAACGTGATGCGAATGTTCGTCCGGGGAGGATGCAATGCGTGTGGCGGTACTGAGTCTGGCGTGTCTGGGTGCACTGGCGATCACGCCAGCGTATGCGCAACAGCACGATGCGGAGGATACACAGGCACTGCGGCGCGAGATTGCCGCCATGCGCCAGGCGCTGGAAGGCATGCAGCAGCGCCTGGATCGGCTTGAACAACGCGACGCGACGCCTGCGCCTGCGTTGGCGCAGATGCCGGCAGCGCCTGTAGCGCCTGGTGCTGCAACGGCGGCTGCGACCGATGTGATCCATCGCACCCAGGTGCCGGGTGTGGCACAGCCGGTGCTGCCGCAACGCGAATCCGTGGCCGATCCGTCCACCGCCGCATCGCGTCCGGACAGTGCGGCGGGCCCGACCGATCCCGATCTGAAGGGCTTCTTTGCCATCCCGGGAACCGACACGGTGATCCGCATCGGAGGCTACGCCAAGCTCGACGCCATTGCCGACTCGCGCGCGGCGGGTGACGAAGACCAGTTCATTCCCTCGTCGATGCCGGTGGGGGGCAGTCATCGCGACGTGTCCAACTTCAACATCCATGCCAAGCAGACCCGCTTCAGTTTTGAAGCGCGGCGACCGACCACGCACGGCAATCTGCGCTTCTACCTGGAAAACGACTTCTTCGGCAGCAGCGATGGCTACGAGTTCCGGCTGCGCCATGCCTATGGCCAGCTTGGCAATACCTACGCCGGCTACGGCTACTCCAGCTTCATGGACCCGGACAGCCTGCCCGACACGCTGGATTTCGCAGGGCCGGGCGGTGCCGGTTATCTGCTGGTGGCGGGCATCCACCACAGCTTCGCGATGGGCAAGGGCAACACGCTCACCGTCGCCGCTGAAGACCCGAAGACCGAACTGGCCGGGGCCACCGAGGAACGGGCCGCAGTGAACCGCCTGCCCGATGTGACGGTGACCGCGCGCATGGAGCGTGACTGGGGCCATCTGCAACTGGGTGCGGTGGCGCGCAGCCTGGCCTATGACGGCGATGGCGAGCGCGACCGGCGCATGGCCGGCGGCCTGCAGCTCAGCGGCTCGGCCTCGGTGGGCGAGCGCGACCTGTTGTTGTTTGGTGCCCTGGGTGGCCGCGGCCTAAGTCGCTACACCGCCGACCTGACCGGCTCCGGGCTGGATGCCGTGGTCGGCGCCGATGGCCGCCTGGATGCATTGGACCTGCACGGTGGCTTCGTGGGCTACACCCACTACTGGTCCGAGCTGTGGCGTTCGAACCTGATCTTCGGCCAGTTGACCTTGGAGCGGAATGCGGCACTGGCGGCCGACGCGTTCCGGCAGAGTCGCTACGGGGTGTTCAACCTGATCTGGAGCCCGGCGCCCTCGTGGACGATGGGCATGGAGCTGTTGTACGGCCGCCTGGAACAGCAGGGCGGCACGCGCGGCGACACGGTCCGGGTGCAGGGCAGCCTGCAATACAACTTCATCAAGTAAGCGCCAGCGGCCGTACGCCAGCGCAACCGTCCCCACGCCCGGCCGCACCGGGCTCATGCCAGTACAGGAGATTGTCATGGCAGAAGCAAAGAAAATCGGGGTGGTCGGAGCCACCTTCCTCGTCGCCGGCAACATGATGGGCTCGGGTGTGTTCCTGTTGCCGTCCAGCCTGGCCAAGATCGGCACCGCCTCGATCTGGGGCTGGCTGATCACCACTGCCGGCGCGTTGCTGCTGGCCTTCGTGTTCGCCAAGCTGGGCAAGCTGGCACCGAAGGCGGGTGGTCCCTATGCCTACGCGCGTGACTGGTTCGGGCCGTACATGGGCTTCCAGACCAACACCATCTACTGGTTCGCCAACTGGATCGGTAATGTCGCCATTCCGATCGCTGCGGTGGGGTACTTCAGCTACTTCTTCCCGATCCTGTCCGAGCCGCTGGTGCGCTGCATCGCGGTGCTGGTGCTGGTCTGGGCGCTCAGCTTCGCCAACATGATCGGCCCGGCCTTCGTCAGCCGCGTGCAGACGGTCACCACCAGCTTCGCGCTGGTGCCGATCCTGGGCATCGCCATCTTCGGCTGGTTCTTCTTCGATGCCGACATCTTCAAGGGCGCCTACAACGTGTCCGGTGAATCCAACTTCGGCGCGATCTCCAGCGCCGCGGCACTGACCCTGTGGGCCTTCATCGGCGTCGAATCGGCCTCGGTGACCGCCGGCGTGGTCGAGAACCCGGAAAAGAACGTGGCCCGGGCCACGCTGGCGGGCGTGTTCCTGGCTGCCATCGCCTATATCGCCAGCTCCTCGGTGATCATGGGCATGGTACCCAACGGTGAGCTGCAGACCTCCGATGCGCCGTTTGCGCTGGCCGCGGCCAAGGCGGTCGGTGGCTGGGGCGGTGCGCTGGTCAGCCTGTGCGCCTTCATCGGTGCTGCCGGTTCGCTGGGCGGCTGGATCCTGCTGACCGCGCAGAGCGCCAAGGCGGCGTCGGATGACGGCCTGTTCCCGAGCATCTTCAGCAAGACCAACAAGGATGACGTGCCGGTCAAGGGCGTGCTGATCGTAGCGGTGCTGATGACCCTGGCCGTGCTGGTCACCTCAACCTCGGAAACCGCGTCCGCGCAGTTCGACGTGATCACGTCAGCGGCGGTGGTGCTGACGCTGCTGCCCTACATCTACTCGTGCGTGGCGTGCTACTTCGTGGTCGAGCGTTCGCACACGCTGGTCCACACCGGAGCGTTCTGGACCCTGACCAGCCTGACCGTCGTGTACTGCCTGTGGGCGATCTACGGTTCGTCGGGAACCATCGTGCAGTACGCGTTCCTGTTCGTGCTGTTCATCACCGTGTTCTATCCCTTCTTCAGCGAGGAGCGCCGCCAGCAGCGGCAGCGCGCCCGCGAGGCCTCGGCGATCAGCGCCGGCGCCCAGCGTTCCTGAGTTAGACAAGGAGAATCAACGTGTACTTCAAGTCCCTGGACTACCCGGTCATTGTCATCGACAACGACTACGAGTCGCCGCGCATCGGTGGCATCCTGATCCGTGCGCTGGTGGAGGAGCTGCGCAGCAACGACCAGCGCGTGCTGTGCGGCCTGAACCTGGATGATGCCCGTGCCGGTGCCCGCACCTACGTGGCGGCCTCGGCGGTGCTGATCTCGATCGATGGCAGCGAAGAGGTGGACGGCGAGTTCCAGCGCCTGACCGCGTTCCTGCGTGAGCAGAGCGCGCGCCGCGCCAACCTGCCGGTGTTCCTGTACGGCGAGCGCCGCACCATCGAGAAGGTGCCGAGCAAGCTGCTCAAGTACATTCACGGTTTCATCTTCCTGTTCGAAGACACCAAGAGCTTCATCTCGCGGCAGGTGATGCGTGCGGCCGAAGACTACATGAAGAACCTGTTGCCGCCGTTCTTCAAGGCCCTGATCCACCACGCGGCCGAGTCGAACTACTCCTGGCACACGCCGGGCCATGCCGGCGGCGTGGCGTTCACCAAGTCGCCGGTCGGCCGCGCCTTCCACCAGTTCTACGGTGAGAACACCCTGCGCAGCGATCTGTCGATCTCGGTGCCGGAGCTGGGTTCGCTGCTTGACCATACCGGCCCGATCAAGGATGCCGAGAACGAGGCAGCGCGCAACTTCGGCGCCGACCATACCTTCTTCGTCACCAACGGCACCTCCACCGCCAACAAGATCGTGTGGCACGGTACGGTGGCGCGTGGCGACGTGGTGTTCGTCGATCGCAATTGCCACAAGTCGCTGCTGCACGCGCTGATCATGACCGGCGCGGTGCCGGTGTACTTCACCCCCAGCCGCAACGCGCACGGCATCATTGGCCCGATCAGCCTGGACCAGTTCACGCCCGAGTCGCTGCAGCAGCGCATCGCCGCCAATCCGCTGGCCAGCAAGGCCTACCAGGCCGGCTCCAAGCCGCGCATCGCGGTGGTCACCAACTCGACCTACGACGGCCTGTGCTACAACGCCGAGAAGATCGCCGACGAGATCGGCAGCGCGGTCGACTTCCTGCACTTCGACGAAGCCTGGTATGCCTACGCCGCGTTCCATCCGTTCTACGAGAACCATTACGGCATGGCCAAGGGCAAGCCGCGTGAGCAGGATGCGATCATCTTCACCACCCATTCCACCCACAAGCTGCTGGCCGCGTTCTCGCAGGCGTCGATGATCCACGTGCGCAATTCCGCACATCGCAACCTGGACGCCGAGCGCTTCAACGAGTCGTTCATGATGCACACCTCGACCAGTCCGCATTACGGGGTGATTGCGGCCTGTGACGTGGCCTCGAAGATGATGGAGGGCGATGCGGGCCGCTCGCTGGTGCAGGAAATGCATGACGAGGCGATCGCCTTCCGCCGCGCGATGCTGCACGTGCGCGATGACCTCGGCCGCGACGACTGGTGGTTCAGCGTGTGGCAGCCCACCAAGCTCGAGCGCAGCCTGGACAAGGGCGATACGCCGGCACCGCTGGTGGCCAAGCGCGAGGAGTGGTACCTGCAGCCGGATGCGCACTGGCACGGCTTCGAGAATCTGGTTGACGACTATGTGCTGATCGACCCGATCAAGGTAACCCTGCTGACCCCGGGGCTGGCGATGGACGGCAGCATGGGCAAGCTGGGCATCCCGGCGGCGGTGCTGAGCAAGTTCCTGTGGGGCCGCGGCATCACCGTGGAGAAGACCAACCTGTACTCGGTGCTGTTCCTGTTCTCGATGGGCATCACCAAAGGCAAGTGGAGTACGCTGGTCACCGAGCTGATGGCGTTCAAGGAGCTGTACGACCGCAACGCGCCGCTGAGCCAGGCACTGCCATCGCTGGCCGCTGAGTACCCCAATACCTATGCCGGGTGGGGCCTGCGTGACCTGTGCGATGCGCTGCACGCGTTCAACCAGGAATTCTCGGTGGCCAAGGTGATGCGCGAAATGTACGTGGACCTGCCGACCCCGGTGATGACCCCGGCCGACGCCTACAATCACCTGGTGAAGGGCGAGATCGAGCGGGTCGACATCGAGCAGCTCAGCGGCCGCGTCGCCGCCACCATGCTGGTACCGTACCCGCCGGGCATCCCGACCATCATGCCGGGCGAACGCTTCGGCGACAGCGACGAGCCGATCATCCAGTCGCTGCGCATCGCCCGCGAGCAGAATGCCCGTTTCCCGGGCTTCGAGTCGGACGTGCACGGGCTGATCATCGAGCACGATGGCGATGAGGCCTCGTACAGGGTGGAGGTGCTGAAGGCCTGACCGGCGACGGTCGGCCCTTCGGCGAACGATGGATACTGCGCGCGAGCAACGCATCCTGAAGTTCTCGATCGGGGTGACCATCGCGGTCAGCGCGGTCGGCTTCATCGGTGGCCTGCTGGTGGGATCGCAGGCCATCCTGTTCGATGGTGTCTACAGTCTGGTCGACGTTGCCCTGACGCTGGTGTCGTTGTCGGTACTGCGGCTGGTGGCGCGGGAACAGAGCCCGCGCTTCCAGTACGGTTACTGGCACCTGGAGCCGATGGTGGAGGCGCTTGGCGGGGTGATCCTTTCGTTGGCCTGCGTGTATGCGCTGGCCAACGCGGTGATTGGCCTGACCACGGGCGGGCACGAAGTGAAGTTCGGGCCCGCGCTGTGGTGGGCGGCGTTGCTGAGTGCCAGCAACCTGGCAATGGCCGCGTTCGTCGCGCAGCGTGCGCGGCGCCTGCGCTCGGCGTTGCTGTGGCTGGACGTGCGTGGCTGGCTGCTGGGCGGATTGATGAGCCTGGCCGTGGTGCTGGCCTTCGTGCTGGCCCTGGTGCTGCACGGCGGTCAGTGGCATCACTGGGTGCCGTACCTGGATTCGATCGTGCTGGCGTTGATCAGCCTGGCGGTACTGCCGGTGCCGGCGCGAAGCGCGTGGAAGGCCATGCGTGAAGTGCTGCAGGTGGCGCCGGATGACCTGGACCGGCGCGTGCAGCAGGTGATGCAGGCGTTCGTGGCCGAGCGCGGCTATGCCGGCTTCACCAGCCACGTGGCGAAGATGGGGCGGATGCGCTTCATCGAGATCCATGTGCTGGCCGACCCGGCGACACCGCTGGGCTCGGTGGGCCAGGTCGATGCGATGCGTGATGAGATCGCAGTACGGCTGGATGCACGCGGCAGCACGTTCTGGCTGACCATCGATTTCACTGCCGATCCGGCGTGGACGTGACGCGACGAAGGACCGCGATCGTTGCGCGTGCCGGACTACTCTGTTGCGTCGGATGTATTTGACCTCAACCGGAGTTGAGGTCGCAGACTGCTGCGCAATCCCGGTCATCCATACGAGGCCTGGGGCGCCTAGCGCAGGTAGTACTCCACCGGTACCACCAGTTCCTGCGGCGCCTTCAGTTCAGCAGGAATGGGCGGCAGTGGCTGCGCGCGGCGGAAGGTCTGCAGCGCGGCGTCGTCCAGCATCGGCTGGCTACTGGACTGCTCCAGACGCAGTGCCAGCAGCCGCCCCTCACGGTCGATGCTGGCCCTGACCCAGGCCGTCCCCTGCTGGCGTCGTGAGCGCGCGGCGGCAGGGTAGTAGCGGTACCGCTCCAGCCGCGCCATCAGGCGGGCTTCCCACTGGTCGCTGGCGGCGCCGGCCTGGAAGTCCGCAGGGGGTGCGTCTGGAGCGGGCGGCGCGGCCGTGATCGATGCCGGTGCGGGACTTGCATCGGTCGCGGCCGCAGGCGGGGCGATCGGCAGCGGCTGCCGGCCACG
>NZ_JASJSU010000119.1:0-12484 GCF_030237045.1 Stenotrophomonas maltophilia group sp. Smal17 | reverse complement strand
GCCAAGCCCCCATGGACGGGTTCACGGCGTCCCCTGCGCAGCCCACCCAACCGGCCAACCCACGGAATCTGCTTCTGACGCAAGCCACGAGGGGCTCAGCCGTTGGCCGAATCCAGTAAAATCGACGGCATGAACGCCCCCACCTTCCCCTACGACACCGCGCGCCTGAGCGAACTGGCCCAGCTGCTGATCGACAACGTCCGCGAACTGGCCCACGCCGGCTGGACCCCGGCCACCAGCAGCAACTTCTCCCACCGCCTGGATGACGGCCACGCGGCGATCACCGTGTCCGGCAAGGACAAGGGCCGCCTGATCGAGGACGACATCATGGTGGTGGACTTCGACGGCAAGGCCGTCGGCCGCCCGCTGCGCCCGTCCGCCGAAACCCTGCTGCACACCCAGCTGTACCGCCGCTTCCCGGAAATCGGCTGCGTCCTGCACACCCATTCGCCCGTGCAGACCATCGCCTCGCGCCTGTATGCGCCGCAGGGCCATGTGCACCTGGAAGGCTACGAGCTGCTGAAGGCCTTCGCCGGCAACAGCACCCATGAGATGGCCATCGATGTGCCGGTGTTCGCCAACACCCAGGACATGAACGTGCTCTCCAGGCAGGTCGATGACCTGCTCGACCGGCAGGCCCTGTGGGGCTACCTGATCGATGGCCACGGCCTGTACGCCTGGGGCCGCGACATGGCCGAGGCGCGCCGCCACCTGGAAGCGTTCGAGTTCCTGTTCCACTGCGAGCTGGAACTGCGCAAGCTGCGCGGCTGAACCCGCGCGCAGGTGCAGATGCCGATCCGGAATCTGCGCCGCGTCCCCACCCTGCTACCCTGTCTTCCCCCCGAGACGTTCAAGCTGCCGCCATGAGCCGACTGCGCATCTACGACGACACCCGCCCCGAATCGCCGCTGCTGGACAGCCAGGACGGTGCGATCATCGCTGCCGAACTGCAGAAGATCGGCGTCACCTTCGAGCGCTGGCAGGCCACCGCGCCAGTCGCACCGGGCGCCAGCCAGGATGAAGTGTTCGCCGCCTACCGCGCCGACATCGACCGCCTGGTCGCAGAGCGCGGCTTCAAGAGCGTGGACGTGGCCTCGATCGCCCCGGACAACCCGAACCGCGCCGAACTGCGCAAGAAGTTCCTCGACGAGCACTTCCACAAGGAAGACGAGGTGCGCTTCTTCGTGGCCGGATCGGGCCTGTTCACCCTGCACGTGGGTGACAAGGTCTACGAGATCGAGTGTGTGAAGGATGACCTGATCGCGGTGCCCGATGGCACCACCCACTGGTTCGACATGGGCGACGAGCCGAGCTTCGTGGCGATCCGCTTCTTCACCGAGCCGGATGGCTGGGTCGGTCACTTCACCGGCACCGACATCGCGCAGAAGTTCCCCCGTTACGTACCCACCCAGGCGTCCTGATCCATGCAGCCCCGCGTCATCCTGACCGACATCGAAGGCACCACCAGCAGCATCTCGTTCGTCAAGAACGTGCTGTTCCCTTATGCCCGCAAGGCGTTGCCCGCGTTCGTGGCCGAGCATGGCCAGCAGCCGGAGGTCCGCCGCTGGCTGGATGCGGTGGCCAGCGAGATCGGCGGCGCCTGCCAGGACAGCCTGGTGGCCGAGACGCTGCAGGGCTGGATCGACCAGGACCGCAAGCACACCGCGCTGAAGGCGCTGCAGGGCATGATCTGGGACGAAGGCTACCGCCGCGGCGACTACACCGCGCACTTCTATCCGGAAGTGGCGCCGGTGCTGAACGGCTGGCACGCCTCCGGCCTGCCGCTGTACGTGTACTCCTCCGGCTCGGTACCGGCGCAGAAACTGTTCTTCGGCTTCAGCGATGCCGGTGACCTCAGCCCGCTGGTGTCAGGCTGGTTCGACACCGAAGTGGGCGGCAAGCGTGAGGCCGACAGCTATCGCCACATCGTGCAGGCGATCGGCGTGCCGGCGGGTGAGATCCTGTTCCTGTCCGACGTGGTCGAAGAACTCGACGCAGCCCGCGAAGCCGGCCTGCAGACCCGCCTGATCGACCGCCTTGACGACTACCCGCTGCCGCGCACCGGCCAGGCCGCCAACGGCCACGAGCGGGTCGAGAACTTCCAGCAGATCCAGCTGTAAAGCGCCTGGTGGATGCCAACCTTGGTTGGCATGCTTCGGGAGTGCCAACCAAGGTTGGCACCTACCAAAGCGGCGAGGTTGGCGTCGTGCAAGGCGGGATGCACCGCCCTCAACGATCGTTGAGGGTCTTCAGCTTCAGCGCTTCGCGCAGCGCAACCAGATCCACTGGACCGCGCACCGCGATATCGCGGGTCTCACCCGGCAGCAGGTCCAGCAGGTTGTCTTCGACCTGCACGTCCAGCGCACCGAAGTCGATCCACGCCGCCCGCACATACGCCGCGCTTTCCAGCCGCAGGCGATAGTGGTCGCCCTCGATGCTCAGGGCGGCCTTCAGCTTCTGTCGCGGCAACTGCTGCTCCTTGGCTTCGACGAAGCCAACCACCTGCCGCGCGCTCACCCTGCCGTCCCGCAGCAGCTCGAATACCGCAACCGTGCGCTTCGGATCGGCGCCGGCCAGCAGTTCGGCATCGCTGTAGGTGCCGATGTCGGTGACGCCGGCAGCGGCAAGCGTCACCGCCTGCTCGCGACGGCGCAGCACCTTGCCGTCCACGTCCATCACCCGCAGCCGCCAGCGCGCATCCAGCGCGGCGCCATCATTGAGCAGCCCCACCCGCGTACGGCCCTCGTCGCGCAGCGCGGCCACGGTGACCGGCGCGAAGAAGCGCCGCGCGCCGAAATGCAGCGCCTTCCAGCGGCCGAAGTAGTCCACGCTGGACCACGAAGCCCCCGGCCAGACATCGTTGAGCTGCCAGTACAGCGAACCCATCGTGTACGGCCGCGAGGCGCGATGATGCAGTGCCGCCAGTGCAATGCCATCGGCCTGCATCACCTGGCTCAGGTAAACGAAATCCTCGAAGTCCTTCGGCGTACCGTAGCCCAGCTCGATGTAGTGCAGCAGGCGGCTGTTGCCCTCGCCGGCCATGAATTTCTGGTGCGCGCGGATCACCGGGCTGTCGATGCGCTGCTCGGCGCGGGTGGCGATCTGGTCCACGGTCGCCACCGACGGCCACGCCTGCAGTCCGTACTCGGACATGAAGCGTGGGGTCTCGCGCAGGTAGGCCTGCACCGGCAATGCCGGATTGCCCCAGACCTGCCAGTAGTGCTTGTCACCACGGGTCGAGTCGTTGGCCTTCTCGTCAAGGTCATTGCTGGGCGAGCTGGACCAGTACGGTACGCCCAGCCCTTCCTCGCCGACCACCTGGCGCAGGTCGTTGCCGAACAGGTCGACATAGCCCTGCCAGACCTTCGCCGCAAATGCCGGGTCGGCCGCCTTCAGGTCACGGCCATGGCCCCAGTCCTTCCAGGCGGTCTCTTCCTCGTTGTTGCCACACCACAGCACGATGCTGGGGTGATGCCGCAGGCGGCGCACGTTGTCGCGTGCTTCGGCCACCACGCTGGCACGGAACGCCGGATCGTAGCCCGGTTGCATGCCACCGCCGAACATGAAGTCCTGCCACACCAGCAGGCCGAGTTCATCGGCGATGTCGAAGAACGCATCGTCCTCGTAGTAGCCACCGCCCCAGTTGCGCAGCATGTTCATGTTGGCATCGCGGGCCGCCGTCAACACCTGGCGCAGTCGCGCCGCATCGACGCGTGCGGGGAACGCGTCGAACGGGATGACGTTGGCACCCTTGGCGAAGATCGGCACGCCATTGATGACGAAAGCGAAGCCCTGCCCGCCCTTGCCGTCTTGCTCGCGGCGCAGTTCGACCGTGCGCAGGCCGATGCGCTGCTCGCGCGCCAGTACCGCTGTGCTGCCGTCGTCAAGGCGTGCCTGCACGGTGTAACGGTCCTGCGCACCATGACCCACCGGCCACCAGCGCTGCGGCTTGGCCAGCTCAACCGGCAGCTCAACGGTGTTCTGGCCGGGCATCAGCGGCACCGTGCGTTGCACCTGGGCCACGCTGCGGCCCTGCGGATCGCGCACCTCCACATGCACCACGGCCGAGCCCGACACCGCCCCCTGCTCCACCTGCAGCAGCACCGCCAGCTTCGCCTGCTGGGCGTCCAGTGCATCCGTACGCACGGCCAGATCGGCCAGGCGGTGTGCATCCCAGGCCTGCAGGTCGACGCCACGCCAGACCCCGGCGGTGACATAACGCGGGCCCCAGTCCCAGCCGAAGTGATAGGCCGGCTTGCGCGCGAAGTTGCCGACCATCGCGTCCTTCGGCTCATCGCCATAGGGCGACGGATAGTTGCCAGCAATCTTGTGCGGCATGGCCTGCACGCCCGGCAGCAGCGTGCGGATCGGCGAACGGAACACGATCTGCAGCTCATTGCCCTTGGCCCGCAGCCGGCCCTCCACGCGCGCGCGCCAGGTGCGATGTGCATTGTCTGCACGCAGCAGCGGTTTGCCGTTGAGGCGGACCTCCGCATAGGTATCGAGCCCATTGAAGCGCAGCTCGGCATTGGGCTTGGCAAGCGTCGCGGTATCCACGTCGAAACGGGCGCGGTATTCCCAGTCGGCCAGGCCGATCCATTGCAGCTCGGCTTCCGGCGCACCGACGTAGGGATCGCGGATCAACGCATGGGCCAGCAGATCGGTGTGCACGCTGCCCGGCACCGTTGCCGCGCGCCACTGCTGCAGGCCCGGATGCGCCGCACCCTGCGCGTCGCCGGGCAGCATACGGAACTCCCACTGCGCCTGCAGCGGGGCTGCAGTTGCCGGGAACACGGAGGCTGCGATCAGCAGCAGGAGCAGACGGACAGCGAGGGAAAGGCGATGCACGTGATGCTCCTGTTCTGCCGCCGGGTGCGGCCCGGCGCTACCGATTCCAATACATCGCGCCTCAGCGCACGACGTTCAACACTTCGTAGCAGGCACCCATGGTGTGGTAATCCACCTTGCCGGCCGGGCTCTTCTCGTCGCTGTACTTGCGGTTGTCGGCATCGAGGATGCGGAACCAGGCGCCGTACCGGTGGTCGACGAAGTGCTCCCACGAATACGCCCAGAGGCGCTCGTACCACTGCCAGTAGCGGTCATCGCCGGTGCGCCTGGCCATCAGTGCGGCGGTGGCCAGGGTCTCGGCCTGCACCCAGAAGTATTTGTCGTCATCGCAGACGAAGCTGTCGCCACCGATCGGTGCGCCGTCCATGCCCGGCTGCCGGCGCGATTCCGGTGCGAAGCCGTAGTACAGGCCACCGCGGGCGTCGTCCCAGCTGCGCGCCACGGCCACGTCGAACAGGTGCTGCGCGGTCGGCAGCAGCCAGTCGGCCTGCACGTGGCGATCGAGGATCAGCAGCAGCTTGGCCCACTCGGTCTGATGACCCGGCTGGAAGCCCCAAGGGCGGAACAGATGCTTGGGATCGTCCAGGTTGTAGTCCCAGTCGATCTCCCAGTTCACGTCGTAGTGTTCCCAGACCAGCCCACCGGCCTTGGCGGCCTGGCGGCGGGTCATGTTGTCGGCCAGCAGCAGCGCGCGCTCGACATAGCGCTGTTCGCCACTGGCCTCGAATGCGGCCAGCATCGCCTCGCACATGTGCATGTTGGCGTTCTGGCCGCGATAGCCGGTGAAGTTCCACTGGCCATCAGCCTCGTCCTTGTACAGGCCGTGCTGCGGCTCCCAGAAGCGCGCTTCCAGCAGCTGCCAGGTCTCGTCCATCCACTCGCGGGCCTGCTCGATGCCGGCCTTCAGCGCGCAGCTGTAGGCCAGCAGTACGAACGCCACGCCGTAGCAGTGGTTCATGTCGTCCTCGACCTTGCCGTCGCGCAGGGTCCAGGCGTAGCCACCGGTGGCCGGGTTGCGGTGCACCTCGCGCAGGTAGCGCACGCCGTGCTCGACGGCCTCGCGGTACTCGGCATTGCCGAATTCGCGGTAGGCCATCGCATAGTTGAAGACGAAACGGGTGCTGCTTACCAGGTGGCGATGGCTGGCATCGTAGATGCTGCCGTCGTCACGGAAGTAGTGGAAGAAGCCACCGTTCGGATCGATGCAGCGCGGGTGGTAGAACGCCATCGTGTCGGCGATGTGCGCACGCAGGAACGCGGGTGAACGGAAGTCGGGCGAGGTGCTCATGCGGTAATGTCCTGGGACTGCAGCAGCTGCTGCACTTCATCAAGCGAGGGCATCGCGGCGAACGCGCCCTTGCGGGTAACCGCCAGCGCACCGACTGCAGCGCCGAAGCGCAGCGTGGCGGTGATCGCCTCCGGGTCCTTGCAGAAGGCGGCGAAACCTGCGCCCGCCCCACCCCGCTCCAGCAGGCCGACCAGCACGCCACCGACGAAGGCATCACCGGCCGCGGTAGTGTCGACGGTGGCCACGCGGAAGCTGGTGACCGTGCCGTGGTTGTCGCGGGTGTACCAGTGCAGCGTGGCTGCACCATCGGTGACGATGACCCAGCGTGTCTGCGCGGCCAGCAGGCGCCGCAGCACCGCCGCCTCGCCATCGGCGCCCAGCGGAGCTGCCAGGTAATCCAGTTCCTCGCGCGACAGCTTGACCAGGTCGGCGCGCTCCAGCGCCTGCCACAGGCGCGGCGTCGGATCGACGTCGGCAGGCCACAGGGCCGGACGCAGATTCAGATCGAGACTGACCACCGCGCCGGCCTTACGGGCCCGGTCCATGCCGGCGAAGGTCGCCTCGGCGATGGCCGGCTCGGTCAGGCTGTTGGAGCAGACGTGGAAGCACTGTGCGCTGTCGAGGCACTCCGCCTGGAAGTCACTGTCACGGAACAGCAGGTCGGCCGCCGGCGGGCGGTAGAAACTGAAGCTGCGCTCGCCGCTGGCGTCGAGGGCAACGAAGGCCAGTGCGGTCTTCGCCGCATCGGTACGCACGATGTAATCCGTGCCCACGCCGTGCTCGACCAGGCTGTCGGCCAGGAAGTCGCCGAACATGTCACGGCCGAGCATGCCGACGAACTGCGTCTTCGCACCCAGCCGTGCGGCGGCGACGGCGACGTTGGCCGGCGCACCGCCGGCGTACTGCAGGAACGCGCGCGGGGTATCGGCCGAGGCCGGCGGCTGCGCTAGTAGATCGATCAAAATTTCGCCGAAGCAAACGATGGCACCCATTCCGGACTCAGCCTCCCTGCGTTGCGGAGGCCGGCGTACGCGCGCCGACCAGTCCGTAGAAAATGATGTAGCCGTAGCACAGCAGCGGCAGGATGAAGCTGGCCTGCACACCGATGTGGTCGGCCAGCACGCCCTGCAGGTACGGCACCACGGCACCGCCGACGATGGCCATGATCAGCAGGCTGGAACCCTTGTTGGTCAGCGGGCCGAGGCGCTCGATGCTCAGTGCGAAGATGGTCGGGAACATGATCGAATTGAACAGGCCGATCGCCACCACCGAATACAGCGCGACGTTGCCGGAGCTCAGCATGGTCGTGACCAGCAGCCCCACGTTGACCAGCGCGAAGATCGCCAGCAGGCGGCTGGGCGAGAAGCGCGCCAGCAGCGCCGAACCGGCGAAGCGGCCGATCATCGCCATCGTCCAGTAGGCCGACACGTAGTGCGTGGCCTGCTGCTCGCTGAAGCCGCCGATGTTCGGCATCGACAGGTAGTTGACCAGGAAGCTGCCGATCGACACTTCGGCACCCACGTAGAAGAAGATGCCAAGCACGCCCAGCAACAGGTGGCGCTTGCGCAGCGCATCCAGGTAGCTGTGGTGGTGGCCCTGGTCGGCCTGCTCGGTGGCATCGCTCAACGCCGGCAGTCGGAACAGGAACACGAACAGCGCCAGCAGCACCAGCGCCACCGCCAGGCCCACGTACGGGCCCTGCACGGCCTGCGCCTCGGCGGCACGGTAGGCCAGCTGCTCGGCGGCCGGCAGTGCCGCGATGTCATCGGCACTCTTCACCGTGTTGGACAGGATCAGCATGCCGCCGAAGATCGGCGCGATGGCCGTGCCCAGAGAGTTCAGCGCCTGCGCCAGGGTCAGGCGGCTGGAGCTGGTCTGTTCCGGGCCCAGCAGCGCGACATAGGGGTTGGCGGCGACCTGCAGCACGGTGATGCCGCTGGCCAGCACGAACAGCGCGCCGAGGAAGGCGCCATACACGCGCAGCTCGGCCGCCGGCCAGAAGCCCAGCGCGCCGATGCCGGCGATCACCAGGCCGGCCACGATGCCCTTCTTGTAACCCAGCGCGGCGACCAACCGGCCCGCCGGCAGCGACATCAGGAAATAGGTGCCGAAGAAGGTGAACTGCACCAGCATCGCCTTGGCGTAGTTCAGCTCGAACACCGCCTTCAGGTGCGGAATCAGGATGTCATTGAGGCAGGTCAGGAAGCCCCACATGAAGAAGATCGTGGTGACCACGGCCAGCGCCTTGCCGTTGGTGACGGCGGGTGCGTTGCCCGAAGAACCCGATGGACGGGGCGTTGCGGAGATCGGCATGCGGTACGCGCCTCGATGCGCGGAAGGTCGTTGTTGCGTGGAAGGGGTGTATGGAAGGAATCAGTTCGGTCGTGCGGCGCTGCTTTCACGGATGCGCAGCTGCACCGGCGCGACCGTGCGCCGTGGCGGCGCGTCCGGTTCGTCCAGCCGTTGCAGCAGCAGAGCGGCAGCTTGCCGGCCCCGCTCGCGCGGATCGGCAGTCAGCGTGGTCAACGGCGGCACCGCCACCGACGCCTCGGAAATATCATCGAAACCGGTAACGGCGAAGTCGCCACCCGGGCGGATGCCGCGCGAGTTCAGGCCCAGCATCAGGCCCAGCGCCACGGTGTCGTTGTAGCAGACCGCCGCACTGGGACGATGGCCATCGGCAAACAGCTCATCGGTGCGCGCCGCGGCTTCCAGGCGGTTCGGTGCCGACTCGATCATCCAGCCCGGCGGCAGCGACAGACCGGCCTCGGCCAGCGCCTGCTGGAAACCGGCGCGGCGCTGATGGCATGAACTGGAGGCGGCATGGCCACCAAAGAACGCGATCTGGCGATGGCCGCGCTCGATCAGGTGGCGGGTGGCCAGGTAGGCACCGTGCTGGTTGTCCAGGGTCAGGAAGTCCCAGTCGGCACCTTCCAGTTCGCGGTTGAACAGCAGCACGTTGGCGTTGGCACCCAATGCCTGGCGCAACTGCGCGGTATCACTTCCTTCGGCCGGCGACAGGATCAGGCCGGCCGGGGTGTGCTCCATCAACGTGGACAGCACCGCCTGCTGCCGCTCCGGCGATTCGCCCGTGCTGCCGAGCAGGGTCACATAACCGCGTCCGCCCAGCGCCTCGTCCACGCCGGACGCGAATTCGGCGAAGAACGGGTTGGACAGATCGTTGATCACCAGCGCGATGCTCGACGAGGTCCGCCGGCGCAGGTTGGCCGCCGCGCGGTTGTAGACATAGCGCTGGCGGCGCAGTTCGGCCTCGACCTTGGCCCGGGTATCGACGTTGACCAGTGGACTGCCGCGCAGCACCAGCGACACGGTGGCCCGCGACACGCCGATGGCACGCGCGATGTCGGTCACCGTCACCGCCTTGCCGGCGCGCTTGCTGGAACTGCTGCCGTTGTCGTTCATCGTCTTCCCGGACTCCGCTGGAGGCTCAAGCCTAATGGATCAGGGCCGTGTCGTGCCGTGCCGTTCGCTGGGTCACCGCGAACGGCACAGTCCGGCTCAGCGCAGCTGGCTGCCCGGTGCCGCGCACCAGGACACCGGCAGGTCCTTCACCGCCGTGCCCCAGCCCTGCTCCGGCGCCTTCGCGTCCAGCGCGAACTGCAGGCGCGGGCCCTGCTGCAGGCGGCTCCAGTCCAGCCATACCGGCGCATGCGCCTGGCCATCAACCTTCACGCCCTGCACGTACTGCAGGCGCCGGCCATCCGCGCCCGGCGCGTCGATGCGCAGGGTCCGGCCATTGCCCATGTCCACTTCCACCTTGCTGAAGCGCGGGGTGTGCAGCAGGAACTGGCCGCTGCCCGGCACCGCCGGGTACACGCCGATGGCACTGAACAGGTACCAGGCCGACATCGTGCCCAGATCATCGTTGCCGGTCACGCCGTTCGGCGCATTGGTGAACAGCTGCTGCGCGGCGCGTACCACCGCCGCGGTTTTCCACGGCTGGCCGATCAGCGTATACAGCCACGGCGAATGCAGGTCCGGCTCGTTGTTCGGGTTGTAACGGAACTGGTTGTAGTAGCTGTACGGCCCGACCACCCACTCCTTGCGGGCGGCGTTGAGCGGGTCGGCCTGCAGCGCATCCATCGCGAAGAACGCGTCGAGGCGGCGGCCGGCCTGCTCGCGGCCGTCCATCGCTTCGACCAGGCCCGGCACGTCCTGCTGCGCCAGCCACTGGTACTGCCATGCCGTACCTTCATGGAAGCCGTGGTGCGAACGCGGGCTGTAGTGGCCATCGGCCGGCGTGTACCACTGGCCATCCTCGGTGCGCGGGCGCGGGAAGCCGGTGAAACCGGTCTCGGCATCACGCACCTGCGGGTCCCACACCTTGCGCCAGTTGCGGCCGCGCTCACGCAGCGTCGCCGCATCCTGGGCGTGGCCGAGGCCATCGGCCATCTGCGAAAGCGCACAGTCGGCCAGCGCGTACTCCAGCGTTGCCGAACCGCCGTGATGCGGATCAACGTCCATTCCCTTGGACGGGAACGCACGGTCGTAGACCACGTAGCCCTTGTCCAGGTAGGTCGGGTTGCCGGAACGGCCGGCCATGCGCGAGTTCAGCGGCGGCGTACCGAAGGCGTTGCGGCGCAGCGCATCCCACGCCTGCGATTCACGGCCCTTGAGCGCACCGAAGCGCCACAGGTCGACCATGAACGGCGTGACCGGATCGCCGGTCATGATGTTGGTTTCGAAGTTGGCATAGCCCCAGCGCGGCAGCCAGCCACCCTGCTCATCGATCGCCAGCAGCGTGCGGCCGATATCGCGTGCCACGTCCGGGCGGGTCAGTGCCAGCCACTGGTTCTGCGCACGGTAGGTATCCCACAGCGAGAAGTACTCGTAGTAGGTCCAGCCGTCGGCGCGATGGATGCCATCGTCATAGCCACGGTAGCGGCCGTCGGCATCGTTGCCGGTCATCGGCTGCAGCAGCGCGTGGTAGACCGCGCTGTAGAACACCGCGCGGTCGTCGGCGTTGCCGCCCTGCACGCGCACCCGGCCCAGCTGCTCGCGCCACGCCTGCTGCGACAGCGCGCGCATGCGGTCGAAACCGAGCAGCGCCCCACCCTGCATGCCGTCGGCGCGCAGGTTGATGCGCGCGCCCTCGGCGTCCACGTGCGAGATCGCACTGACTGCGGTCACCGACTGGCCCTTGGCCAGGTCGAAGCTGAGCCAGGCACCATTCGGCTTCTGCTCGCCTTCCATGCTGTGGCGCGCACCTGGCAGGCCACCGCCCTCGCCCCAGGTGCCATGCGCCTTGAACGGGCGATCGAACTCGATGCGGAACCAGGTCGTGTACTGATGACCACCACAGAAGCTCTTGGTGACCAGCTTGCCCTCGACCACGCGGTCGCCCACCACATCAACCACGCTGCCGATCACCGAATGGCGCTCGTTGGCCTGGCCGACATTGACCAGCACATGGCCGTCGCCCTGGCGCTGGCTGAAGGTATAGCGCTCGGCGGCGGCGCGGGTACGTGCGGTGGTCTCGGCATCGATGCCGCCGTAGCTGGTCAGGCGCACCTTGTAGTAGCCGGCCTGGCCGACCTCGCCGTCGTGGCTATAGGACGCGGCGTAGGCCTTGTGGTCGAACTGCTTGGGGTTGGCGGTATCGAAATCGCCACCGGGGCCGATCGAGCCGGTCACCGGCAGCACCGACACCTGGCCGCCCTGTTCCCAGCAGCCGGCGCCGGAGATGAACGAATGGCCGAAGCCGCGGATCTTGTCATCGTCATAGCGCCAGCCCGAATAATGACTGCCGATCGGGCTGACCTGAATCAGGCCGAACGGTGCCGACGCGCCCGGGAAGGTGTTGCCGTCGTCCTTGCTGCCGATGAAGGTATTGACCTCACGCTCCAGCGCCGCCGGCGCGGCCTGCAGCAGCATCGGCGTGGCCGACAGGGCGAGCAGGCAGGCCAGGCGCACCAGCGGGCGCGAAGACGATGGGACGGCGGGAGCGGACGGCACTGGACGCATGTCGGGTTCCTGTAGTCGATGACACGGAGGCATACGGTGCGGGCCGTCCGGCACCGTTCCACCGAGCTCCGCCTTTGACCGGCAGACAGCTTCCCCTGGAATGACGCGCGACCCGTTGAACCGTGAATTTAGATCGATTCAAGTAGAGCATGCCGATTCCGCCGAATGCATTCTGCGCCGCAGCATGAGGGGGGTGTTTGGCAGGGCTGCGCCCTGCACCTGCTGGTAGTGCCGGCCGCTGGCCGGCGACAGCAACAACAACAGCAAAAGCCGGCTATCCGTGGGATGGCGGGGTGGGTCCGGTTGCGGGGGACGCCGTAAACCCGTCCCTGGGGGCTTGGCCGCGGCATCCATGCCGCGGAC
>NZ_JASJSU010000118.1:0-12637 GCF_030237045.1 Stenotrophomonas maltophilia group sp. Smal17 | reverse complement strand
CCCCCCCCCCCCCCCCCCCACTACCTGGGGCTTACAGCCGGTACGCGATGGTCTTCATCACCCTGGAGGCCAGCGCCATTGCCCCCGGAATCGGGAACGGCAGGCGGCGGGCGCCGGCCTGTTCGGCGTGTTCCGCATGGCGGGCCTCGTCGTCCTTCATCACCTGGATGACCGCGCGGCTGCGCAGGTCACCGGCGGGTAGATCGACCAGGTGCTCGTCCAGATGGGCCTCCACCTGGCGCTCGGTTTCGACCACGAAGCCCAGGTTCCAGCCGTCGCCGTGCAGCCCGGCCAGGGTGCCGATGGTGTAGCTGCCGGCGTACCACAGCGGGTTGAACAGGCTGGGACGGCTGTCCAGCTCGCCCAGCCGGGTGGCGCACCAGGCCAGGTGGTCGGTCTCTTCCTGGGCGGCTTCCAGCAGGTGTTCACGCGTGGCCGGGTCGCGGGCCACCGCCGCCTGGCCGAAATACAGGCCCTGCGCGCAGACCTCGCCGACGTGGTTGATCCGCATCAGGCCCGCCGCGTGGCGGCGCTCGGTGCTGTCCATGCCCGGCTCGTCGGTATCTGCGGCCGGGTAGGGGCGGGCCGCCGGCGGGTTGCCGAACACCGTGTCCAGGGCGCGCTGCGCCTCGGTCAGCAGGTGGTCAAGCGGGGTGGTCTGGCGGAGTGCGGTCATGGCGGTACGGGTGGGGCGGGGAGGGCCCGATTCTCGCCCGGCCCTGCCGCCCTGCCAACCCGGGGGCAGGGGCGACTTGCGCCCGGCGGCCAGGGTGCGTACAATCCCGCCTCTTACGCTTCACCTTTTCACAACGCGTGGCAGAGTTCCGGCGAGCCTTTCGCCGCAATGAGCCCGACCTAACCTAGAGTTCTTCATGAGCACTTTCACTGCCAAGAACGAGACCGTCCAGCGCGACTGGTACCTCGTCGACGCCGAGGGCAAGACCCTGGGCCGTCTCGCCACCGAGCTGGCCCGCCGTCTGCGTGGCAAGCACAAGCCGGTCTACACCCCGCACGTTGATACCGGCGACTACCTGGTCGTCATCAATGCAGAAAAGATTGCCGTCACCGGCAAGAAGCTGCAGGACAAGATGTATCACCGTTTCACCGGTTACATCGGCAACCTGAAGACCGAATCCCTGGCCCAGGCGCTGGAGCGCCACCCGGAGCGCGTGATCGAGATCGCCGTGAAGGGCATGCTGCCGAAGGGCCCGCTGGGTCGCCAGATGTACCGCAAGCTCAAGGTCTACGCCGGCACTGAGCATCCGCACGCCGCACAGCAGCCGCAGGTTCTGGATATCTAATCATGGCTATCACTCAAAACTACGGCACTGGCCGCCGCAAGTCCTCCACCGCTCGCGTGTTCCTGCGCAAGGGTTCGGGCAACATCACCGTCAATGGCCGTCCGCTGGACGAGTTCTTCGGTCGTGAGACCGCGCGCATGATCGTGCGCCAGCCGCTCGAGCTGACCAAGAACACCGAAAGCTTCGACATCCTGGTCACCGCCGCTGGCGGCGGCACCACCGGCCAGGCCGGTGCGATCCGTCTGGGCATCGCCCGTGCTCTGGTCGAGTACGACGAAACCCTGAAGTCCGAGCTGCGCAAGGCCGGCTTCATGACCCGTGACGCCCGTGAAGTCGAGCGTAAGAAGGTCGGTCTGCACAAGGCCCGCCGCGCCACCCAGTTCTCCAAGCGCTGATTTACCGCGCCTGGTTGGGCTCCCTCGGGAGCCCGCTGGTTGGAAAGCAAAAGCCCGGCTTCGGCCGGGCTTTTGTCGTTCTGGGGTCATGCATTTCCAGGTTGCCGGCCAGCGGCCGGCACTACCCGTGGTCTGCATACCTGACCCCGGTTTCTGTCTGGGGGAGAGCCCCCTTGATGTTCAAGGGGGCGCGCCGACGGGCGCGGGGATAAGGTGAAATGCGTGACCAAATTAAAAGCAAAAGGCCAGATCTTTCGATCTGGCCTTTTGCTTTTAATTTGGCTGCCCCGGATGGATTCGAACCACCGAATGCCTGAGTCAGAGTCAGGTGCCTTACCGCTTGGCGACGGGGCAAAACGTGCAACTATTTTCTCACTTTTCACACTGAAAAACAACTTGATTTTCAGTGTGGTGGCTATGGGTGGACTCGAACCACCGACCCCAGCATTATGAGTGCTGTGCTCTAACCGGCTGAGCTACATAGCCTTGGTGAGCCCGCTATTCTGCGGATGTGTATCGCCCCTGTCAACACTTTTGTATCGTGCTTGTGGGGCGGCAGAGGGCATGGGATAGTCCCGACCAGTAGATTTTTTAGGAGTCCGCATCGTGATCGATCCGGACGGCTATCGACCGAACGTCGGCATCGTGCTGATGCGGCAGGATGGTCAGGTGTTCTGGGCACGACGTGTGCGCCGGGACGGCTGGCAGTTCCCGCAGGGTGGCATGAATACCGACGAGACGCCTGTCGAGGCCATGTATCGTGAACTGCAGGAAGAGACCGGCCTGCTGCCTGAGCATGTGGAAGTGCTCGGGGCGACACCCGGCTGGCTGCGCTACAAGCTGCCGGCGCGGGCCATCCGCCGCAACGAGCGGCAGGTCTGCATCGGCCAGAAGCAGGTCTGGTTCCTGCTGCGCCTGACCGGCGACGAATCCCATGTGAAGCTGGACCACACCGACTCGCCCGAGTTCGACCATTGGCGCTGGGTGGACTTCTGGTACCCGGTGGAGCATGTGGTGATGTTCAAGCGCGGCGTCTATGCGCGTGCCCTGCGACACCTGGCGCCGTTGGCGCGCGGCGTGGCCGGGCAGGGCGTCACCGCCATGCCCAAGAGCGCCGCCGAGGCCTGGATGCCAGGCCATACGGCCGGGCACGACCGTCCCCGCAAGCGCCCGCGGACCCGGGGCTACTGGCCGAAGAAGGCGCAGGGCGACGGCCCGGCCAGCTGACGGGCTGAACGGTATCGAGAATGGTTCAGGTCTCTGATTGACAACCATTCTCGTTTCCATTGGAATAGCCAACAGGCCGCTTCTGGCCTGTCAGCCCGGTTCCCGCCTGTGTACGTCTGCATCTGCAACGGAGTCACCGACCACCAGATCCGCGAAGCCGCCGGCAATGGCGTCAGCACGGTGGCCGAACTGACCATGCGTACCGGCTGTGGTGCCACCTGCGGTTCCTGCCTGGACATGGCCGGCGAGCTGCTGGCCAAGGCACGTGCCACCCACGATCTGCCGCTGCCGCTGCCGGTGTTGGGCCTGGCCCAGGTCGCCTGACCGTTTCTTTCGCGGTGCGTTGACGCCGCGCTTTCGCTTCCTTCACCGCTGGCCGCACAGGCCAATGCGCACGATTCGCGTTCCTTCACGAGGCTGCGCAAGGCGCTAAAGTGCCTGCGTTTTCAGCGTGCAGGAGCATCCCCATGAAGGGCGACACCAAGGTCATCGAATTCCTCAACAAGGTCCTCTACAACGAGCTGACCGCGATCAACCAGTACTTCCTGCACGCCAAGATGCTGAAGAACTGGGGCATCAAGGAACTGGCCGAACACGAGTACAAGGAATCGATCGACGAGATGAAGCATGCCGACATGCTCGCCGACCGCATCCTGTTCCTCGAAGGCCTGCCGAATTTCCAGGCGCTGGGCAAGCTGCGCATCGGCGAGAACCCGACCGAGATCCTGCAGTGCGACCTGTCGCTGGAGCGCGACGGCGTGGTCACCCTGCGCGAGGCCGTGGCCTATTCCGATTCGGTCGGCGACTACGTCAGCCGCCAGCTGTTCGTGAAGATCCTCGACTCGGAAGAAGAGCACATCGACTGGCTGGAAACACAGCTGGACCTGATCGAGCGCATCGGCGAGCCGAAGTACCTGCTGAGCAAGCTGGAAGAGTGACGTAGCGTCGAGCTTGCTCGACGCTAGCGATGCTGTGCCAGGTAACCCGTCAGCGCCACGCGCGCGCGGGCGAATTCGGCCACCAGCAGCGCCACTGCCACGGCAGGGCGCTGCAGGCTGTCACTGCGGGCTTCATGCTCGATCCGCTGCGCCACCGCAGACAGCGACAACGCGCCGACATTCGCGCTTGATGACTTGAGGCTGTGCGCGATCGCCTGCAGGCGCGTCGCGTCGCCGTTCTGTGCAGCCTGCTGCAGTTGCTGCACCATTGCCGGAGCATCGTCCAGGAACACCGAGACGATCTGGATGGCGCTCTCGCCGATCACCGCCTGCAGTTCGTCCAGTACATCGCGATCCAGCACCGGTTGCGGCGCCGCCTGGCTCTTCGTACCTGGCAGGGCCGCGCCATGCTCGGCAGTCAGGACCGGGCCGGTGGCGGGCGCATCGCCGCCGGGCGGGTTCGGCGCTGGCGCATTGCCCGATCGCTGTCCCCAGCGCTTCAACAGCGCATGCAGCGTGGCGCGTGTGATCGGTTTGGACAGGTAATCGTCCATGCCGGCCTGCAGGCAACGTTCGCGGTCACCGGCCATCGCATTGGCCGTCATCGCGATGATCGGCAGCCGGAGCTGCCCGGATTGCGTTTCCTCGGCGCGCCAATGACGGGTGGCGGCGTAGCCATCCAGCACCGGCATCTGGCAGTCCATCAGCACCACGTCCACGCCGCCTTCGCGCAGGGCGAGCAATGCCTGCTCGCCATCGGCGGCGTTGCGCACCTCGCACTGGAACACGCGCAGCAACTGCTCGGCCACCATCCGGTTGACCGTGTTGTCTTCCACCAGCAGCACGCGCAGGTGCAACGGCGGCAACGTCGGCGCGGGCAGTCCGTCTTCAGCATTGGCCAGCAATGCGGCGGGCCGCGCGTGCGCGACCGGCACCGCCAGCAGCGCATGCAGGGCGGCATCATCGAAACGTGCGGGCAGCCGCTGCTGCCGCGGGCGCGCCGCAACGGCGTCGTCCTGCAGCCATAGCACCTGCAGCATGTCTTCCTCACCCCGTTCGGCCAGGGCCTGCTGCAGCGTGGCTTCACCTGCGCGGCGTGCATGCGCGTCGACCAGCAGCCAGGCCGGCGCCGGCTGCCCGGGGCGTGGCGGCGCGCGCAGGCGCTCGACCACCGCGCCAGGCTGTGCCAGCATCTGCACCTGCAGCCCATGGTGGGCAGCGATGCGCTCGATGCGCGCCTGCAGGATCGCATCGGCGCTGCACAGCAGCAGTGCAGCGGGCGGACGTGCCATGGCCGGCAGGTCGCCGGGCACTTTCAGCAGCGGAATCTCGAACCAGAACGTGGCGCCCTGGCCGGGCGTGGACTGCACGCCGATGCGGCCCTGCATCAGGTCGATGATGCGCTTGCAGATGGCCAGGCCCAGGCCGGTACCCCCGTAGATGCGGGTGGTGGAGGCGTCGGCCTGGCTGAAGGACTGGAACAACCGCGCCTGCAGCACCTCGTCGATGCCGATGCCGGTGTCGATGATCTCGAAGCGCAGCTGGTGCTGCGCTGCGCCTTCGCCCAACCGCTGTACCCGCAGCAGCACCTGGCCGCGTGCCGTGAACTTGATCGCGTTGGCCAGCAGGTTGCTCAACACCTGGCGCAGGCGTACCGGGTCGCCGCGTACCGGCAGGCGCACCGCTGGGTCCAGCTGCAACGCCAGCGACAGGCCCTTGGCGTCGGCGGCGCGCTGCATCAGCTGCACCACGCCATCGAGCAGGTCACGCAGGTTGAAGCTGGTGATCTCCAGTTCCAGCGCCTGTGCTTCCAGCCGTGAATAGTCGAGGATGTCGTCGACGATGCGCAGCAGCTGCTGCGAACTGGCCGAGGCGGTGGCCAGCATCTGTCGCTGGTCCTCGCCCAGGGGGCCGCGCGCGATCAGCTCCAGCATCGGCAGGATGCCGTTGAGCGGGGTGCGGATCTCATGGCTCATCGTGGCCAGGAACTCGCCCTTGGCCAGCACCGCGGCCTCGGCGGCCTGCTTGGCCTGCAGCAGCTGCTGCTCCAGCTGCCCCTGGCGTTCGGTGGTGCGGCGCAGCTGGTCGCGTTCGGCGGCCAGTACGCTGCGTTCGCGCTGCAGCTGGGCCAACGCAAGGTTGCGCGCGCGCAGGCGCAGGCCCAACAGCAGCAGCGCGATGGCGGCCACGGCGAGGGCAACCAGCAGCACGCCCCACAGCGGCACGTCAGAGCACCGCGTTGTGGAAGTCGAAGTTCAGGTCGCTGCCGGCCGACTGCACCATGTTGCCCTGGATGTAGTCGACGCCGCCCACCCACATCGCGGCCGCCGCCTGCGGATCTTCGATCTGCTGGCCGATGATCTGCAGCCCGGCTGCATGGGCCTGCTCGATCGCCCTGCGCAGTTCCTCGCGGGTGGCAGGGTTGGCGTGGCTGCTGGAGAAGCGTGCTGCCATGCGCACGAACGACAGCGGGAGGTGGGTCAGCAGCGCATCGGCTTCCCCGCCCGGTTCGAATTGGCTGAGGCAGAAGCGCACGCCGGCACCGGCCATGCGCTGGCAGAACTGCAGCAGCGGCACAGTGTGGATCAGTGCGTCGGGCAGGCGCACATCGATGACCAGCGCGCTGCCGGGCAGGTCGCGCTGGTGCAGCGACTCCAGCAGCCAGTCGGCGAAGGCATCGCGCTGCAGGGTACGCAGCGACTGCGAGACGAACAGGTTCAGCGGCTGGGTCGCGTGCCGGTACAGGTCCAGCAGGCCCAGCGCATGGTCCATCACCTGCTGGTCGAGGTCGGCGATGCGCCCGGCGGCTTCCGCGGCAGGAATCACCTGGCCGGCCGCCAGCACCGTGCCATCGGCCTGGCGCAGGCGCAGCAGCAGCTGGTACTGCGCGGTGTTGCCGCCGGCGACGGCGACGATCGGCTGATAGGCCAGCTCCAGCTGGCCTTCCAGCAACGCCAGGTGCTCCTGTTCGCTGATCGCCTCGCGGTGCACGTGGCCGGCCACGCCGGCGCTCAGCAGGCGCGCCTGCAGGGTGGTGCGTTCGACGGCTTCCAGGGCACTGTTGGCATCGTCGAATCCGGAGGACAGCGGGGCATAGCCGACCACGCCGCGCAGGTGCACGGATTCGTCGTCGCGGATCACGAACGCGCGCGCCGACAGCTGTTCACGCAGGGCCGCGGCGATGCCCTCCAGGCTGTCTTCATCGGCGGTGCGCGCCAGCAGCAGGAAGCTGTTGTCGTTCAGGCGTGCCAGCAGGTGCGGGTGGCCCGCCTCGGCCAGGCGCTGGCCGGCCTGCACCATCAGGCGTTCGAAGGCGGCATACCCATAGCGCTCGCGCAGGCCCAGCGCGCTGGAGACTTCGACGAACAACACGCCCCCCGGGTCGCGGTGGGCAAGCGCGGCGTTGAGCTGCTGCAATACGTGGTGGCGTGTCGGCAGGCCGGTTTCCGGATTGCTGGTGGCCGGGGCACCGGAGGCTCCTGGCAGGGTCGCGGCCTGCGCACGCGCGCGCCGGATGCGGTTGGCCACGGCGGCGATCAGGTGGCGCGGGCGGATCGGCTTGCTCAGGTAGTCATCGGCGCCACTGTCGAGCACTTCGAACTGGCGCTCCGGGTCCGGGTCGCCGCTGAGGAATACGATCGGCAGCAGCTGCAGGCCAGGTTGCTGGCGGATCAGCGCGGTCAGGCGCATGCCGTCCAGCCCGGGCAGGTGCAGGTCCATCAGGATCAGGTCCGGGCGGTGGTCCTTGATCGCCTGCAGCGCACCGTCGGCATCGCCGTGCACGATCGCCTGCATGCCGGCACCGTGCAGCACGCTCTGCGCGAACAGCGCCTGGGCGCGATCGTCCTCGACGATCAGCACGCGATAGGGCGAATCGGATGCGGGCGGCGCCTGGTCGTTGTTGCCAGCTTCTGCCAGCGCTGAAGGGCCGGGAAGCGGTGGCGGCGCGCCGTTGATCGACGGCGCATCGGCCGTGCTACCCGGTGGCGTGACCGCTGCCGGTGCGGCGGGAGCGTGGGTGACCGCCTCGACGGCCCAGCGTTGCCAATGATCGGCCGGAGGGGTTTCAGCGCGTCCCGGGCGGGCGCCCGCGGGGGATTCGATTGCGGCCATCGGTGCTCCTGGTGTTCGCCTTCATTATGCGGCAAGCCCGGCGATCAACCGGTGCCGGGCTGCCGCGGGCTGTCCGTCGCCGCGCCGCGTGCCAGCCAACGCACGCCTTTCCACAAGGTGCGCCAGACCAGCCAGACCAGCAGCGCGCCAGCGAGGCTGCAGGCCAGCACCACCACCAGCGCGATCCAGGGGTGCGCCAGGGCCAGCGCCAGGCCGCCGATCACCACGGTGTCCTCGGCGGCCGACGCCACCCAGTTGCTGGCCGGTTCCGGTGAGGTATTGAGCAGGGCGCGGGTGCCGGCCTTCAGGCCATGGCTGGCCAGCGCGACACCGGCACCGGCGGCGAGTGCGCCGGTCCCCAGCTGGCCGTCCGGCGACAACGTGGCGGCGGCAAGGAAGGCACCGGCGGGCACGCGTGCCAGGGTCTGCACCAGATCCCACGCCGAGTCCACGCCGGGGATCTTGTCGGCGAAGAATTCGGTCACTGCCAGCGCCGCCGAGGTACCCAGCACCCACCACGATTCGGTGGCCTGCAGGGCCGGTGGCAGGTCGACCCAGCCGAGCAGGCCGGCCAGGCCGACGCCGAACACGGTGAGGTAGACGCGGATGCCGGCCAGCCAGGCCAGCAGGATGCCGATCACGAACAGGTGGGCTTCGGTCATGGCGATGCTCCGGCGACGGAACTGTGCGGGGGGCCTCACTATCGGCGATGGCGTGCCTGAACGCCACAGACCGTGGCCGGCCACTGCGCAGGAAACCCACCCGTCCTGTCATACACTAGCCCGTCGTTTGCCACAGGGGCCGTACCGGTGTCGCTCTTGCGATGCCCCGGAAACCACCCATGAACAACCGCCCTCCCATGCGCGTGCAGGTTCGCCTGCCCGGCGCGCCGCAACCGCCGGTCGATCGTCGCCGTCTGCTGGTGCTCGGCGGCATCTGGCTGCTCAGCCTGGTGCTGGCGGTGCTCGGCGGCTGCTGGATGGCCACCCCCCGCGATGCGCAGGGCCAGCGCCTGCAGGCCGCAGAGAAGCATGCCGAGACGCTGCAGGCGCAGCTGACCGAGCTGCGCCAGAAGCAGGCCACGCTGGAAGCCTCCGACCGCATCAGCCGCGCCGCCAACACCGAGGTGCAGTCCTCGCTGGCCGAGCGCGATGAGGAAATCGCCGGCCTGCGCGCCGACGTCGCCTTCTATGAGCGCCTGGTCGGTTCAACCAGCCAGCGCAAGGGCCTGAACACCCATTCGATCGAGTTCAGCCCGGAAGCGGCCGGCACCTGGCAGTACACCGCCGTGCTGACCCAGAACCTCAACCGCGGTGCCATCAGCCAGGGGCAGATGCGTTTCACCGTGGAAGGCGTGAAGAACGGCAAGCTGGCCACGATCAGCTGGGATGATCTGCACCAGCGCAGCAAGGTGCCGGGACAGGATTACTCGTTCCGGTACTTCCAGCAGATCACCGGCAGCGTGATGCTGCCGGCTGACTTCACCCCGCAACGCGTGCGGGTGACATTGGGGAGTGGTACGGGGGGTACCACCCAGGTATTCGACTGGAAACAGGCCGGCGCGCCGGCCAGCAAAGGGGAGTAGGCAGATGTTCGGAAACAGCAAATCCAACCGTGATGGCCAGCTGGTGGTGGATGCCCTGATCGGCAACCAGGTGGTGATCCGCGGTGATGTGGAATTCAGTGGTGGCCTGTACGTGGAAGGCCGCATCCACGGCAAGGTGATTGCCGCCGAAGGCGCCAGTGGTGCCACCTTGACGGTCGCCGAGCATGGCGTGATCGAGGGTGAGATCCGTGCCCAGGTGGTGGTCATCAGCGGCCGCCTGGACGGCGACGTGCACGCCACCGAGAAGGTCGAACTGACCCCGAGCGCGCGGGTCAACGGCAATGTCCATTACCAGGTGGTGGAGATGAATGCGGGCGCCCAGCTGAACGGCCGCCTGATCCATGCCAGCGCCCCGATGGCGGCCCTGCCGGCCCCGGAGGTCGACGACGCCGATGCCGGCAAGGGCGACACCGCCGCGCGCCGCAAGCTGGCCGAGGCGATGGCTTGAAAGCCCTCCCCGGCACCCCCATGCTGACCGTATGAGCACGCTAGTCTCCCTGCCCGGCGCCACCCCGGCCGCCGCGCCCGATTACCAGTCGCTGGAGCGACCGCTGAACTTCACCGAGTCGGCGGCCGCCAAGGTCAGATCCCTGATCCAGGAAGAGGGCAACCCCGACCTGGCCCTGCGCGTGTACATCGAAGGTGGCGGCTGTTCGGGCTTCCAGTATGGCTTCGAGTTCGACGAGAACCGTGCCGAGGACGATCTGGCGGTACAGACCAGCGGCGTGACGCTGCTGGTCGATCCGCTGAGCCTGCAGTACCTGATGGGTGCCGAGGTGGACTACACCGAAAGCCTGACCGGTGCCCAGTTCGTGATCCGCAATCCGAACGCGAAGACCACCTGCGGCTGCGGCAGCAGTTTCAGCATGTAGTAGATTCACGCCATGCGTGGATGCGCGGGGCCCGTCCCCTGCGCGACAAGGTGTGTGGAGCAGGCTCCACACCCACCGCTGGTTTCCGCAAAGCCTGCGGCTTGCCACCTGCATCGATTGGCGGCACGCTTGCCGGATGCCCAATACTTCTTCGCCGCTTTCCGGTTTCGCCTTCGTAGGCGAACCGCTGGAGCGCGCCGATGCCCTGCGCGACGATGCCGATGCACTGGCGCGCCTGTGGCCGGGCGCGCGCATCCTCGTGCTTGATCAGGACGGCAGCGCCTTCACCGGCGATGACGATCAGCCACTGGCGCTGACCGGCGCCGACATCGGCGGTGGCCCCGGTGCCGCGATCTTCCTCGGCCTGCGTGGCGAGCAGGCGTGGTTTTCAGTTGAAGCCGGCAGCGTGACCATTACCGCACCACGCCGCCTCGACCTGCGCCAGGCCGCGCTGCTGTGGTCGATGGCCGATGCGACCGCCTTCAGCTATGCCCGCGGCATGTCCTACTGGCACTCGCGTACCCGCTTCTGTGGCGTGTGCGGCGGTGCCGTGGCGTTCGCCCGTGGCGGCTTCGTCGGTCGCTGCGCGCAGTGCTCTACCGAGCATTACCCGCGGGTGGATCCGGCGGTGATCGTGGCGGTGGAGAACCAGGGCCGGCTGCTGCTCGGCCGGCAGTCGAACTGGGCGCCGCGCCGCTACTCGGTGCTGGCCGGCTTCGTCGAGCCCGGCGAGACCTTCGAGCAGACCGTGGTGCGCGAGGTGCACGAGGAGAGCAAGGTGCGGGTGACCGCCTGCCAGTACCTCGGCTCGCAGCCCTGGCCGTTCCCGGGGGCGCTGATGATCGGTTTCCGTGCGCAGGCGCAGGATGATCTGCCGAGCGTGGACGGTGAGCTGGAAGATGCGCGCTGGTTCAGTGCCGACGAGGTGGGCGCGGCGCTGGCACGCGATGTCGAGGACGATGGCCAGGGCATCCGCGTGTCGCCGCCGATCTCGATTTCGCGTGGCCTGATCGAGCACTGGTACCGCCAGCAGAAGGGTTGAAGCGGGCCAGGCGCGGCGGCTGTATTGCCGCCACCTGAACACGGCCCGGGTTAGAGTCCGGTTCACCGCTGAGGGCGCCGCTGCGACAGGTAAGGTAGCGGCGCGAGCGTTCTGTTTCGTAGGGAGACCCGCCATGTTCACCACTCTGGCTGCCGTGCTGGTGGCGCTGGCCCTGGGCCATGTCGCCCCGGCCGCTGCTGCCTCGCTGCGCCGTTTCGACGGCTTCCGGCGCTGGCTGGGTTGGCTGGATGCCCGGGGTGGCAAGGCCTGGCAGAGCCCCGCAGGCGTGGCCCTGGCCCTGCTGCCGCCGCTGCTGCTGATGGCCCTGCTGGCCTGGCTGCTGCGCGGGGTGCTGTTCGGCCTGCCGTCGCTGCTGCTGGGCGTGGTGGTGCTGGCATGGTGCTGGGGGCCGCGCGACCTGGACCGCGATATCGAAGCGATCATCGACGCCGACGATGCCGCGACGCGGCAGGCGGCGGTGCGCAACCTGCAGGCGGCCGGTGGCAGCCTGCGCGAGGACGTGCCGTCACTGGTCGAAGCAACGGTGCTCAATGCGCTGCGGCGCTGGTTCGCGGTGTTGTTCTGGTTCCTGCTGCTGGGCCCGGCCGGTGCGCTGGGTTACAGGCTGCTGGCGCTGATGGCCGAAAGCCCGATGCGCGCCCGCGTGCCGGTGGAACCGCTGGCGCTGGCGCAGCGCCTGCTGGGCTGGATCGAGTGGCCGGTGGCGCAGCTGATGGCGTTCTCGATGGCGCTGGTGGGCAACTTCGATACGGCGTGGAAGGCCTGGCGCCAGGCCCATGGCGAGCGCCTGGCCGGGAACATCGGTTTCCTCGGAGCGGTGGCGCGTGCCAGCGTCAATGCCGAGCTGCGCGAGGATGCGCACGACTACACCGAGGCGGGACTGCTGCCGGTGTGGCAACGGCTGCCGGACCTGCGTGATGCGATGAGCCTGGTGTGGCGGATGCTGCTGCTGTGGCTGGCGATCCTGGCCCTGCTGGTGATTGCAGGCTGGGTGACGTAGTTGTATTGCAGGGCTTGCAGCCCTGCACCTGCAGAGGCCAAAGCCGCAGCCAAAGCGGCTCTGGGTTGCTGAGGCTTGGGCGGGGCGGTGTGGGACTGCAGGACACGCCGTAAACCCGTCCC
>NZ_JASJSU010000117.1:6624-12654 GCF_030237045.1 Stenotrophomonas maltophilia group sp. Smal17 | reverse complement strand
CCGCCGCCGCAGGCGCCGGTCGTGGACGTGCCGGAACCGCGCCCGAACGACATCGTCACCCCGCCGTCGCCGCCGTCGCCGCCGTCACCGCCGAGCACGATCGAGGCCAGCGTGGACATCTCGTCGAAGGCCATGAATCCGCCGCGCTACCCGCCGGCAGCCTTCCGCGCCGGTATCCAGGGCGAAGTGATCCTGATCATTGATGTCGATGCCAGCGGCAACGTCACCAATGTCACGGTGGAAAAGTCCAGCCGTAACCGCGACCTGGACCGTGCTGCGATGGAAGCAGCTCGCAAGTGGCGCTTCAACGCCGCTGAATCTGGCGGTAAGAAGGCGGCAGGTCGCGTTCGCGTCCCGGTCAACTTTGCGCTGAACTGATGGGCCGGGTGGCCGCCTGGCCACCCCCCGCCCACGGTTCGATTGTTTAGCTTAGCTACACCCTTTATCACCACACACAACAAAGGTAAGCGTCATGCTGCAGGAACTTTTCATCGCCGCTGCTGCCGGGGGCAATCCGTCCAACGCCCTGTCGCAGATGGGCTTCGAGCACCTGATCCACGAAATGACCACCAAGCCGGGTGATTTCGCGGTTTCCTGGGTCGTGCTGCTGACCCTGATCGTGATGTCGGCCATGTCCTGGTACTGGACCGTCATCAACATCTTCCGTTCGGTCCGTCTGAAGAGCGCCGCTGATCGCGTCGTCAGCCTGTTCTGGGACACCCCGAACGCACAGGACGCCATCCGTGCGATGGAAGAACAGCCGGCATCCGAGCCGTTCTCGAAGATCGCCCTGGACGCTGCCCAGGCAGCTGCCCACCACCAGCGCGCTGAAGGCGGTGCTACCGGCGGCGTCGGTGAGAACCTGAGCCGTTCGGAGTTCGTCGACCGCGCCCTGCGCCAGGCCGTCACCCGCGAAAGCAACAAGCTGCAGTCGGGCATGACCCTGCTGGCGACCGTCGGTGCGACCGCTCCGTTCGTCGGTCTGCTGGGTACCGTGTGGGGCATCTACGGCGCGCTGATCAAGATCGGTGCCACCGGCTCCGCTTCGATCGACGCCGTTGCCGGCCCGGTGGGTGAAGCGCTGATCATGACCGCGATCGGTCTGTTCGTCGCAATCCCGGCCGTGTTCGCCTTCAACTTCTTCAGCAAGGTCAACAGCGCGACCATCAGCAAGTTCGATACCTTCGCGCACGACCTGCACGACTTCTTCGCCACCGGTTCGCGCGTCCGCTAATTGCGACGCGCTGTACCCAGCGAGAACGTAGTCAACACGATCTAGACGGAGCCCGTTATGGCTTTCAGTAGTGGTAACAGCGGCGGCCCCATGGCCGACATCAACGTTACGCCCCTCGTGGACGTGATGCTGGTGCTGCTGATCATCTTCATCATCACGGCGCCCCTGATGTCCCACAAGGTCAAGGTGGATCTGCCGGAAGCCAACCTGATCCAGAAGCCGGAAGACGCTGAAAAGCGCGCCGGCCCGATCACCCTGGCAGTCAAGGAAGACGGCTCGATCTACTGGAACGACGAAGAAATCAACAAGCAGACTCTCGAGTCGCGCTTGGCGACCGCCGCCCAGCAGACCCCGCAGCCGCCGCTGAACCTGCGTGGTGACCGCACCACCAAGATGCGCGTCATCAACGACCTGACCAAGGTCGCGCAGGAGCAGGGCATGCTGGACGTCGGCTTCGTCGCGACCAAAGAAAAGGGGCAATAAGCCATGGCATTCAGTAGTGGTGGTGGCAAGGGCCCCATGGCAGACATCAACGTCACGCCCCTCGTGGACGTGATGCTGGTTCTGCTGATCATCTTCATCGTGACCGCGCCGATCATGACGTACCCGATCGCCGTGGACCTGCCGCAGCGCGTGCTCAACCCACCGCCGCAGCTAGTCGAACCGCCGCCGCCGATCGAACTGAAGATCGACGCCAGCAACCAGGTCTCGTGGAACAACAGCCCGATCAATGCGAGCGAGCTGCAGCAGCGGATGGAGCAGGAGGTCCAGCGTGACCCGACCAACCAGCCGGAACTGCGCATCGACGCCAGCCCGGATTCCGAGTACGACGTGATGGCCAAGGTCCTGGCCGCCGCGAAGAATGCTCAGATGAAGAAGATCGGCTTCGTGCAGCAGTAATCGCTACACCGCAACACAACAGTCATGACGCGACTGCAGACGCCCCTGGAAACAGGGGCGTCTTTTTTTATCCCTGGCCGCCCGGGCCGCTATGATCGGCGGATGCTCGCCCTCTTCGACTCCCTGCGCCACTGGCTCGACGGCATCGCCCACCTCGGCACCATCCTGGCGGTGGCTTATCTGCTGTACCTGTTCGCCCTGGCGGGCTGGATCATGCTGCAGAAGCGCGAGCCCGTCGCGACGCTGAGCTGGATCCTGTCGCTGGCGTTGCTGCCGTACCTGGGCCTCTTCATCTACTACCTGCTCGGCCCGCAGAAGGTGAAGCGGCAGCGCCTGCGCCGTGGCCGTGCGCGTTCGGGCATGGAGCACTACAGCGACGTCTGCCCACCCGATGCCGACTGCACCGAGCTGGCCAAGATCGCCCAGGCCACCACCGGGCTGGCACCGAGCAGCGCCACCGAAGTGACCTGGCTGGTGGATGGTGCTGCCACCTACGCGGCGCTGCTGGAAGCGGTCGCACAGGCGCGCGACCACGTGCACCTGGAGTACTACATCTTCAATCCGGACCACGCAGGCACTGCGCTGCGCGATGCTCTGGTCGAACGTGCCCGTGCCGGCGTGCAGGTACGCCTGCTGCTGGATGCCGTGGGTTCTTCCGCCCTGCCCCGCCGCTTCCTGCAGCCGCTGCTGGATGCAGGCGGCGAAGCGATCTGGTTCCATCCGCGGCAACTGCTGAAGCCGTTCAAGCGGCCCTGGTTGAACCTGCGTACCCATCGCAAGCTGGTGATCGTGGACGGCCGCCTGGCCTTCACCGGCGGCATCAACATCACCGACGACGAAGACGAGAGCCGCAGGGCCGACGCCTACCGTGACCTGCACATGCGCATCCGCGGCCACGTGGTGCGCAGCCTGCAGCTGGTGTTCGCCGAGGACTGGCTTTACGCCAGTGGCCAGGACCATTCGCGCTTCGATATCGCGCGCCTGTGGCCGGCCGAAATGCCGCTGCGCGCGGACGGCCCCATCAACGCCCAGGTGCTGGTGTCCGGGCCCGACTCGGGATGGGAAACGATCCACCGCCTGCATGTGGCCGCTATCCAGGAGGCGCACGAACGCGTCTGGCTGGTCACGCCCTACTTCGTACCCGGCGAGGCCGCCCGCATGGCGCTGACCTCGGCGGCGCTGGGCGGCCTGGACGTACGCCTGCTGGTGCCGAAGATGAGTGACTCCTGGTTCGTCACCCAGGCCGCGCGCTCCTACTTCGACGAGCTGCTGCATGCCGGCGTGAAGATCTACGAGTACGGCCCGCGCATGCTGCACACCAAGGCCTTCATCGCCGATGACGATGTCTGCATCGTCGGCAGCGCCAACTTCGACCACCGCAGCTTCCGGCTGAACTTCGAGCTGTCGATGATGATCAGCGACCGTGACCGCGTCGCCGCCCTGGCCGAGCTGCTGCAGGGCGAATTCGATCGTGCCACCCGCGTGCGTGACCAGGCCGGCCGCTCGCTGTGGCTGCACCGCCTGCCCGAGGCGTTCGCGCGGCTGGCCTCGCCGCTGCTCTGACGCAGCGCTACACTGCGCCGATCATCCGGGGAGCCCGACTATGTACTGGTTGTACCTGCTGCTGGCGCTGGGCTGTTTCGCCTTTGCGCTGAAGACCCCCAGCGCCGGGCTGATGACCCTGTGCCTGCTGGCTGCCCTTGCCTTCCTGCTGGCCTGGGTACGCGGCCGCTACGTGGCCCGCTTTGGCGACCTGCAGCGCGACCCTGCCACCCTGGTCGATGCCGAAGAACTGCGCCGCCTGCGCGAACAGGCCCAGGCCCGCCGCAACGACGACGGCAACGACCACGATCCGTCCCCTCTTTCCAAGTAGTTCCGTTCCATGACCCAGCTCAGCGTCAACGTCAACAAGATCGCCGTCCTGCGCAATTCGCGTGGCGGTGCCGAACCAGACGTGGTGCGTGCCGCCCAGGCCTGCCTGGATGCCGGTGCGCATGGCATCACCGTGCATCCGCGGCCGGACCGCCGCCATATCACCGCCGAGGACGTGCTGGCCCTGTCCACGCTGACCCGCGCCCGTGGCGTGGAGTTCAACATCGAAGGCAACCCGTTCGCTCCGCCACGCGAGGGTTACCCGGGGTTGCTGCCGCTGTGCGAGCAGACCCGCCCGGCACAGGCCACCCTGGTGCCGGACGGCGACGGCCAGATCACCTCCGACCATGGCTTCGACTTCGAGCGGGACGGCGAGCGCCTGCGCCCGCTGGTCGCCGAACTGAAAGCAATGGGTTGCCGGGTCAGCCTGTTCGTCGACGCCGGCAACCCACTGCTGGAGCAGGCAGCTGAAGTCGGCGCAGACCGCATCGAGCTGTACACCGGCCCCTACGCCGAGGCACACGCCGCCGGCGACGCCGAGGCGATGCTGGCGCTGTTCGCCACTGCCGCGCGTCGAGCGCAGGCCGTCGGCCTGGGCGTCAACGCTGGCCACGATCTGTCGCAGGACAACCTGCGCGACTTCCTGGCCCACGTGCCGGATGTGCTGGAGGTGTCGATCGGCCACGCGCTGATCGGCGAAGCGCTGTATGACGGCCTGGATGCCACCGTGCGCGGGTACCTGGCGCTGCTCTGACCCTTACCCAGCAGAGTCGAGCCATGCTCGACTGCCCCGGGACGGATGGGAAATGGAGTCGAGCATGGCTCGACTCTACAAGGGGGCTGAACCCTTCAGGCGGCCGTCGCAGCCGTTGAGACGGTCGCGGCGTACCCTGCGTCCATGGGTATTGCGATCAAGGGCCGAGGTTCCACGTCCCACCTTGCCGGGCGCTTTGAAAGCACCGTCAGCGAGGCGGTGGATGATGGCTGGGCGGTCGATGAGAGCGAAGAGTTCCTCGCCCCACGCCTGCGCACCGAGGTGCGCGCCGAAACCGCACGCAGCATCATCACCCGAAACAACTCGCCGGATGTCGGCTTCAGCCAGTCGGTGAATCCGTATCGCGGCTGCGAGCATGGCTGCTCGTACTGCTTTGCGCGCCCCTCGCATGCCTATCTGAACCTGTCGCCGGGCCTGGATTTCGAGACCAAGCTGTTCGCCAAGACCAATGCGCCGCAGCTGCTGCGCAAGGAGCTGTCGAAGCCGGGTTACGTGCCGCAGCCGATCGCGCTGGGCATCAACACCGATGCGTACCAACCGATCGAGCGCAAGTTCAAGCTGACCCGCCAGCTGATCGAAGTGATGCTGGAAACCAGGCATCCGTTCTCGTTGATCACCAAGAACGCGCTGGTCGAGCGCGATATCGATCTGCTCGCGCCGCTGGCCGCGGAAAACCTGGTCAGCGTGCATTTCTCGGTGACCTCGCTGGACCCGCATCTCTCGGCGAAGCTGGAACCGCGCGCATCGGCACCGCATGCACGGCTGCGCGCGATGAAGCGCCTGCATGAGGCCGGCATTCCGGTCGGGGTGATGGTGGCGCCGGTGATTCCATGGATCAACGACAGCGAACTGGAAGCCGTGCTGGAGGCCGCGCATGACGCTGGCGCCAGTACTGCGGGTTACGTGCTGCTGCGCCTGCCGCTGGAAGTGGCACCGCTGTTCCGCGACTGGCTGGATACCCATCATCCGGATCGCGCCGCGCATGTGATGAGCACCATCCAGCAGCTGCGCGGTGGCAAGGACTACGACAGCCAGTTCGGCACCCGCATGCGCGGTCAGGGCGTGTATGCGGACCTGTTGAACAACCGCTTCAAGCTGGCGCGCAAGCGGCTGGGCTTCAATGCGCAGAACAGCCACTGGCCGAAGCTGGATTGCAGCCGGTTCCTGAAGCCATTGCCGCCGAAGAAGGATTCGCCGCAGGGCTCGTTGTTCTGAGTAGCGTCGAGCTTGCTCGACTGGCGACGGAAAA
>NZ_JASJSU010000117.1:0-6614 GCF_030237045.1 Stenotrophomonas maltophilia group sp. Smal17 | reverse complement strand
AGCAACCTCGACTCTACGGGGAATACAACGTAGTCGAGCAAGCTCGACGCTACGCCCCAAACAACTTCTGCGCGCTCTGGAACAGGATCCAGCTGGTGGCGATGAACTTGTCGCCGCCCTGCGGCCGGTTGCCGCGATGGGTGTGGGTGAACGCGGTCGGGGCTATCAGCAGGCTGCCGGTGCGCGGCGCGATCTTGCGGCCCTGGAACAGGAACTCGGTTTCGCCTTCCTCGAAGTCATCGTTGAGGTACAGCGTCCACAACACGTGCCGGTGCAGGGTCTCGGCCTGGGCGTCCTTCGGGTACAGCTCGCAGTGCCAGTACGGATAGCCGCCCTCGCCCGCCGCGTACCACTGCAGGTTGATCGCACCCGGGCGCAGGCAGGTGCGGGCCAGGTCGGCCAGCTGCTGCTGCGGCATGTCGGGGAAGTCCTCGGCAGACAGGCGTCGCGGCTGGCCATTGCTGTCCTGGATCTGCAACATCAGCGGAGCGATCAACGCCTGTGGATAACGGCGTAGATAAGTCAGCAGGCCGTTGAATACCGCGATCTGCAACTGCTGGTCGACATCCTGCCAGCCGTCCAGTCCACTGATGCGCAGATCCTTGCTGTGCTTGAGTTCCGGGAACACACCACTGCCCACCGCACCGGGCAGCAGGCCACGCGTTGCACGCATGCGCTCGACGATCGCCGCGCAGACGTCGCTGGGGACGGCATTGTGGATGACTTCGATGAAATCGACCGGGCCCTGCTCGTGCATGCGTGCATTCCTTAGGCGGCAACGGCTTGATGGTGCCGTTTGCCGCCTTCGGTGTCACCCCATGGTCATGTCATCGATCTGCCATGACCGTTGTCGGTGACGGCCCTCAGCCCTGCGCGTCGTCGTGCGCGTGGTGGTAGCGCACGGCTTCGGCCACTTCCTCGCGCGAGCCGAGGAACACCGGCACGCGCTGGTGCAGCTGGTCGGGCTGGATATCGAGGATGCGCTCGCGGCCGGTCCAGGCGGCGCCACCGGCCTGCTCGACCAGCAGGCCCATCGGGTTGGCTTCGTACATCAGGCGCAGCTTGCCGGCCTTGGACGGGTCCTTGTTGTCCCACGGGTAGATGAAGATGCCGCCGCGGGTCAGGATGCGATGCACGTCGGCGACCATGCTGGCGATCCAGCGCATGTTGAAGTTCTTGCCGCGTGCGCCTTCCTTGCCGGCCAGCAGGTCGCCGACGTAGGCCTGCATCGGCGCTTCCCAATGCCGCTGGTTGGACATGTTGATGGCGAATTCCTGGGTGGCCGCCGGGATCTGCATGTTCTCGGTGGTCAGCACGAACTCGCCCTTCTCGCGGTCCAGGGTGAAAGCGTGGGTGCCATGGCCGACGGTCAGCACCAGCTGGGTGCTGGGCCCGTAGATGCAGTAGCCGGCGGCGATCTGCTTGCTGCCCGGCTGCAGGAACGCGTCATCGCCCGGCAGTTCCACGTTGGTCGGGCAGCGCAGCACCGAGAAGATGGTGCCGACCGAGACGTTGACGTCGATGTTGGAGCTGCCATCGAGGGGATCGAACAGCAGCAGGAAGTCGCCACGCGGATAGATGTCCGGCACCGGCTGGCTGTGGTCCATTTCTTCCGAGGCGCAGGCGGCGAGGTGGCCACCCCAGGCGTTGGCTTCGAGCAGGATCTCGTTGCTGATGACGTCCAGCTTCTTCTGCGCTTCGCCCTGCACGTTGCCGGTACCGGCCTCGCCCAGCACGCCGCCGAGGGCGCCCTTGCTGACGGCGATGGAGATGCTGGTGCAGGCGCGGGCGACGACCGCGATCAGCTGGCGCAGGTCGGCATTGATGCGGCCGGCGTGCTGTTCCTGGATCAGGAAGCGGGTCAACGAAGTACGGGACATGAGCGGGCAGGTCTCGGCAGCGGGAAAACGCCTATTGTCGCCGGTCTGGCGGGGGCGTGCGTGACCGCGGGAAGGCGTAATCGTTTCCAGAGGCGTTGCGCTCGTGGCGCCTTCCTTCATGGAGGCACAGGGCGAGGTACACCGTGGCCAGGACACGCCGTAAACCCATCCATGGGGGCTCGGTCGGCGCATCCATGCGCCTCACGGTCCTGTCCACGGTGTACCTCGCCCTGCGCTTCAGGGTTCGCCGCGAGCGCGGTGGGTGTGGCAAAGGCAGGGGCAAATGCAAAAAACAAAGGCGCCTTTCGGCGCCTTTGTTTTCAAGCACGTGCAACGTTGTTTCAGCCCTTGGCGACGGTGGCCACGGCCTTGGCGACGTATTCCAGGTTGTTCTGGTTCAGTGCGGCCACGCAGATGCGGCCGGTGCCGACGGCGTAGATGCCGAACTCGTCGCGCAGGCGTTCGACCTGCTCACGGCTCAGGCCGGAGTAGGAGAACATGCCGGCCTGCTCGTTGATGAAGCCGAACTGCGGCGCACCGGCAGCGGCCAGCTTCTCGACCAGGCCGTGGCGCAGGGCATGGATGCGCTCGCGCATCTCGGTCAGCTCCTGCTCCCACATCGCGCGCAGGTCCGGGTTGGTCAGCACGCCGGCCACCAGCGCGGCACCGTGGGTGGACGGGCTGGAGTAGATCGTGCGGATCACGCGCTTGACCTGCGACTGCACGGCCTTGGCGTCCGCGGCGGTCGGGGCGACCATCGACAGCGCACCCACGCGCTCGCCGTACAGCGAGAACGACTTGGAGTACGAGTTGGCGACGATGAAGCTGTCAATGCCGGCCTCGGCGATGATGCGCACGGCGGCGCCGTCCTGCTCGATGCCCTTGTCGAAGCCCTGGTAGGCCATGTCGATGAAGGGGAACAGCTGCTTGTCTTTCAGCAGCTGCGCGACCTGCTTCCACTGGGTGACGGTGAGGTCGGCGCCGGTGGGGTTGTGGCAGCAGGCGTGCAGCAGCACCACGGTGCCGGCCTGCAGCTTGCCCAGGTCGGCCAGCATGCCGTCGAAATCGACGCCATGGGTGGTTGGGTCGAAGTAGGTGTAATCCACCACCTCGAAGCCGGCCGCGCTGAACACGGCGCGGTGGTTTTCCCAGCTCGGGTTGCTCAGCGCGACGGTGGCGTGCGGCAGCAGCTTCTTCAGCACGTCGGCGCCGACGCGCAGCGCACCGCTGCCACCCACCGTCTGCGCGGTGGTGACGCGGCCGGCGGCCAGCAGCGGCGAGTCCTTGCCGAACACCAGTTCGCGCGTGGCCTGCGTGTACGCCGGCAGGCCATCGATCGGCAGGTAGCCGCGCGGTTTGGCTTCAGCGGCGAGCTGCTGCTCGATCTGCTTGACGGCGCGCAGCAGCGGAATGCGGCCACTCTCGTCGTAGTAGATGCCCACACCCAGGTTGACCTTGGTCGGGCGGCTGTCGGCGTTGTACGCCTCGGTCAGGCCCAGGATCGGGTCGCCTGGGACCAGTTCCACGTTTGCAAAGAAGGACACGGCGGTACTCGTTCGGTAGACGGAAAGGGGGAGGAATTGCGCCACGCGGCTTGCGGCTTTCCAGCCGGAAACAGCCCATCGTAACAAAGCCTGCCGGGGCTGGCCGCCGCCATCGTCATCCCCGGGCCCGTACCATGGCGTGCGTTGCCGCCCGATCCATCAACCTGAATCATGAATCCCGCCGCACGACGCCATTGCCTGCCGCTGTCCGCCCTGCTGCTGTCGCCATTTGCCAGCATGGCCGAGCCTGCCCCCACCGCCCTGCCCGCCGTGCAGGTGCAGGCCGCACGCGTACCCGGCATCGACCCGTTCGCCCTGCCGGCCAGCCTGGACACGGTCTGGATCGACGCCCGCCGCGCCGGGGCCGGGGCGCAGCTGTCCGAAGCACTGGCCGGGGTGCCGGGCCTGGTCGCGCGCGACCGGCAGAACTTCGCGCAGGACACGCAGCTGTCGATCCGGGGCTTCGGCGCGCGCTCGACCTTCGGTGTGCGCGGGGTGCGGGTGCTGATCGACGGCGTACCGGCGACCATGCCCGACGGCCAGGGTCAGTTGTCGCATGCCAGCCTGCTCGGCGCCGAGCGCATCGACGTGCTGCGTGGGCCGTTCTCGGCGCTGTATGGCAACTCCTCTGGCGGCGTGCTGCAGGTGTGGAGCGCACAGGGCCAGGCCGGCGACCCGTGGCGGCTGCGCCTCAATGCCGGCGCCGACAACACGCTCAGTGTCGGCGCGCAACTGAAGGGTGCAGGCCACGGGCTGGACTACAACATCGCCGCCAACCACTTCCGTACCGATGGCTGGCGTGACCACAGCCGCGCGCGCCGTGAATCGCTCAACGCGCGCATCGGCGGTGAGCTGGGCGGTGGGCGGCTGGAGCTGCTGCTCAATGCGCTGGATGCGCCCGATGCGCAGGATCCGCTGGGCCTGACCCGCGCGCAGGTGGCGGCGGACCCGCGCCAGGCCACCGCCGTGGCACACCAGTACAACACCCGCAAATCGGTGCGCCAGCAGCAGGCCGGGCTGCGCTGGACCCGCGAGACCGGCGCGCAGCGCTGGCAGCTGATGGGCTATGCCGGCCAGCGCGCGGTGCGTCAGTACCTGCCGATTCCGCCGGCGGCCCAGGCCAATCCCCTGCATGCGGGCGGGGTGATCGACCTGGACGGAGGCTACGGCGGGCTGGACGCGCGCTGGGGCTGGCACGGCGATCTCGCCGGACGGCCGCTGGACCTGGTGGCCGGGCTCAGCGCCGACCGCCAGCGCCAGCACCGCACCGGCTACGAGAACTTCATCGGCAGCACGCTGGGCGTACGCGGGCAGCTGCGCCGCGACCAGATCGACGTCGTGCAGAACGTGGACCAGTTCGCGCAGGCCTGGTGGCAATGGAGCCCGCGCTGGTCGTTGCTGGCGGGCGTGCGCCACAGCAGCGTGCGCTTCGAATCGGACGATCGCTACATCACCGGCCGCAACCCGGACGACAGCGGCCGCCGTCGCTACCAGGCGACCACCCCGGTGGCCGGCATCAGCTTCGAGGCCAGCCCGCAGTGGCGCCTGCACGCTGCCGTTGGCCGCGGCTTCGAGACGCCTACCTTCAACGAACTGGGTTACCGCGCCGACGGTCAGGCGGGACTGGCACTGGATCTTGCCGCCGCGCGCAGCCGCTCCGTGGAAGTGGGCAGCAAGTGGCACGCACAGGATGGAACCCAGCTTGATGTCAGCCTGTTCCGTGCAGATACCGACGATGAGCTGGCTGTTGCCAGCAATATCGGCGGACGCAGCACCTATCGCAACATTGGCCGTACCCGTCGCCAGGGGCTGGAACTGCAGTACCGCCAGCCGCTGGCCGAGCAGCTGGAACTGCAGCTGGCCTGGACCTGGCTGCAGGCGCAGGTGCGCTCGCCCTACCTGACCTCCAATACCGTGGTTACCACCGGCAGCCGCCTGCCCGGCGTGCCGCGCCAGCAGGCCTTCGCCCGGTTGCAGTGGACGCCGGGCGACTGGCAGTGGGCGCTGGAAGCCAATGCCAGCAGCGACACGGTGGTGAACGACGTGGCCACCGAGCGAGCGCCGGGCTTCGCCCTGCTGCATCTGGAAGGTGGCCGCCGCTGGACCCTGCCCGGCGGCGAGCTGCGTGCCTTCGCCCGGCTGGAGAACGTGCTGGACCAGGCCTACATCGGCTCGGTGATCGTCAACGACGGCAACGGCCGCTTCTACGAGCCCGGACCGGGGCGGCGGTCCAGCGTGGGACTGCAGTGGTCGTGGCGCTAGGCGGGTCGTGGCACTGGGCGGCACGACCCGTCAATCGGGCGCCTTGGCCGGCACGAACGGTGAGGTCGGGTCGCTGGCCGGGAAGGTTTCCTCCAGTGCCTCGTCCTGGTTGTCGCTGGCCCGCTGCTTGCGCTCGCGGCGCTTGAGCGGGCTTTCCTGGCCGCCGCGATGGCGGTCGCCGCCGTCCTTGCGGTCCTGGGCCGCCTGTTCAGCCTCATGCTTCACCGGCAGGTGCTCGTCGCCCTGCGCGGCATCGAAGAAGGGGGCCCCGGTACCGCGGTAGTCGGCAGTGTCGGCGTCGCGCTTGCCACGCTGCTCGCCGGCAATGGGCGGGTGGTTTTCCCGCAGCGGGTCTCGGGAGGTTTCACGGCTCATGGTCTGGCTACCTGCGCTCGGGGCCTCCACTACACCGCCAGCAAGGTAAAGCCGCCGCGAACCTGGCGTCATGAACATCTCGCTCACCCGCTGGTAACGGCACCGCGCGTATTCCTGCCCACCCGCCCCCGCTGCAGGAGCCGGCCATGCCCCGTCTTGAACGACACGCACCGTCCGTGTTCAACGCCCTGCTCGATCCGCTCGGCCAGCGCACCGCGCAGCGCCGCACGCGTCGCCATGAAGACCCGCAGGCGGTGGCGCAGGACTACCTGCAGTACATGCTCAGCGATTACGAGGAGCGTCGCGGGCCCGGCCATCGCAACTGGCGTGACCTGTGCCCGGTCTATGCCTTCGCGCTGACCACCCACGCCGCCGACTGGCCGCGCGGTGACGCCGCCGATACCTGCGAGGAACTGGCCGAGCACTGGGAGCAGATGCGCGGGCAGTCGCGGCTGAGCTGGTCGCAGGCGCGGCCGGTGGTGGAAGACGCCTGGCGTGCGCTGGACCATATTCCGGCAGCGGCAGTGCGGCCACTGCTGCAGTAGTGGGGGGG
>NZ_JASJSU010000116.1:0-12703 GCF_030237045.1 Stenotrophomonas maltophilia group sp. Smal17 | reverse complement strand
TGCGCTGATGACCCCAGCCACCGACCCCGCCACCGCTTCCTCCACCCCGGCATGGAAGCGGGTCCTCACCATCGTCATCCCGCTGCTGATCCTCGCATTGGCCCTGCATGGGCTGGCCAATGAATTCGATGAGAACGGCTACCGCGCCATCCGCCACGCCTTCCATCAACTCAGCGGCACGCAGATCGCGCTTACCGTCGTGCTTGGCCTGGCCAGCTACGCCTGCCTGATCGGCTTTGACGCCATCGGCCTGCGCCGCAGCGGCATCCGCGTGCATCCGGCACGCATCGGCATCACCGCATTCCTGGCACATACGCTGGGCCAGACCGTGGGCTTCGCCGCGCTGACCGGTGGTGCGGTGCGCCTGCGCGGTTACCGCACCGCCGGCCTGGACCTGGCGCAGATCGGCCAGGTGGTGCTGATGAGCACGCTCGGCTTCGTGTTCGGTGCCTGGCTGCTGATCAGCGTGGCGCTGTGCATGGAGCCTGAAGCCGCGGCGCTGGCACTGCCGCTGAATCCGGACGCGGTGCGCGTGGTCGGCATCATCGCGCTGTTCGCCTATCTGGCGATGCTGCTGCTGGTCGGCCGCGAAGGCCGCCAGTTCAGCGTGTTCGGGCATGGCCTGTGGCTGCCCGACCGCCGTACCATGATCGGCGTCACCGTGCTCAGCGTGATCGAACTGGTGCTCGCCAGCGCCGCGTTCTACGTGCTGCTGCCGGACTCGACGCCCACCGGCCTGCCCGGCTTCGTCGGCCTGTACCTGGTTGCAGTGCTGGCTGGCCTGGTCTCGACCGTCCCCGCAGGCCTCGGCGTGTTCGAATGGAGCCTGCTGAAGCTGCTGCCGCAGGTCGCACCGGCGGCAGTGCTGGCCGCCGCGCTGATCTACCGCGTTACCTACTACGTGCTGCCGTTGGTGCTGGCCACCCTGCTCGCGCTGGCCCCTGCGCTGCGGCAACCACTGCAGGCCAGCGCCGGCGCCACCCGCGCCGGCTGGAACGCACTGCGCCCCTGGTTGCCACAGATCATCGCGCTGGCGGTGTTCAGCATCGGTGCCGCGCTGGTCATCGACGGCACACTGCCCACGCCACGCCGGCATCTGGTCAATGCCTCGCTGCCGGTCCTGGAAACCTCGCACCTGATCGGCAGCCTCAGCGGTGTCGCCCTGCTGCTGATCGGCCAGGGTCTGTCCCGGCGCAGCCACGCGGCGTGGATGCTGGCGATGGCGGTGTGTGTGATCACCCCGCTGCCACTGTGGCTGCGTGGCGGCCAGCCGCTGATCGCGGTGTCCGCATTGCTGGTGGCGATGGCACTGTGGGCCGCGCGCCGCGAGTTCTACCGCCAGGGTGCGCTGCTGGACGAGGCCTGGTCGTGGCCATGGCTGCGCAACCTCGGGCTGGTGCTGGTCGCGGTCACCTGGCTGCTGTTCTTCACTTACAGCCACGTCGAATACCAGAACGAGCTGTGGTGGGAATTCGCGGTGTCCGGCAACGCGCCGCGTGCGCTGCGTGCGCTGCTGGTGGTGGCCATCGCGCTGGTGATGTTCGGCCTGGCGCGATTGCTGCACAGCACCCGCAGCCCGCTGCCGGCCGCCGATGAAGCCACGCTGCAATCGCTGGCGCCTGTGCTGGCCGGTGCCACCGATACCCAGGCCTGCCTGGTGCTGACCGCCGACAAGGCGGTGCTGCGCGATGATGCGAAGCAGGGCTTCGTGATGATGCAGCGCTATGGCGGTTCGCTGATCGCGATGGGCGATCCGGTCGGACCGCCGGAGGTCGCCCGCGCACTGATCTGGCGCTTCCGCGAGGAGGCCGACCGACTCGGCCTGCGCCCGGTGTTCTACCAGGTGGGCGAGACCTACTGGCAGACCTACCTGGACCTTGGACTGGGCCTGGTCAAGCTGGGCGAGGAAGCGATGGTGCCGCTGCACGACTTCGGCCTGGAAGGCCGCGAACGTGCCGACCTGCGCCAGGCCTGGAACCGCGGCAAGCGCAGCGGCCTGTCATTCCGGGTGGCACCCGTGGAAGAGATTCCCAGCCTGCTGCCACGCCTGCATGCCATCTCCAACGCCTGGCTGGACGACAAGGCCGGCGATGAAAAGGGCTTCTCGCTGGGCAGCTACGACCCGGATTACCTGGCGCGCTTCCCGGTCGCACTGGTCGAGGCCGAAGGCCAGATCGTGGCATTCGCCAACCTGTGGCAGGCACCGGCCGGCGCCGAGCTGTCGGTGGACCTGATGCGCCATGTCAACGAGGCGCCCAAGGGCACGATGGACTTCCTCTTCATCGAACTGTTCCTGTGGGGCCGCGCGCAGGGCTACGCGCGCTTCTCGCTGGGCATGGCGCCGCTGTCCGGATTGGCCCAGCATCGGCTCGCGGGCCGCTGGAACCGGCTGGCCGGCCTGCTAGCGCGGCACGGTGAACGCTTCTATGGCTTCAGTGGTCTGCGCCGCTTCAAGTCGAAGTTCGATCCACAGTGGCGGCCGCGCTATCTGGCAGCACCCGGCGGCATGCACCTGCCGGCGGCGCTGCTGGATGCCACGCGCCTGATCTCGCTGGATCCGCGGCGGAATTGAGGCCGCGATCCGTCGAGCATGGCTCGACGCTACTGCGGCGCGTTCTGGTGGGTGCGAACCGTTGGTTCGCACGCCCTCCGCTTTACGCGCCGCCCTTCGCAACCCCAGGTAGGTGTCGACCTTGGTCGACACGCTCCCCGGCGCCGACCAAGGTCGGCGCCTACCAACGTCCGTCGAGCATGGCTCGACGCTACATGAGCGTCAGGCGCCACCCTTGAGGATCACCTCGGCCAGGCGGTCGTAGTCACCATTGAAGTGATGGTCGCCCGGCAGCTTCACCTTCTGCACGCCATCGTTGGCGGGAAGGCCCGGGCACAACGCGTCATCGTCGTCCTGCCCATACACGCACAACGTCTTGCCAGCCGGCAGCTTCGCCACTTCCGGCGCGATCGGCAGGCCGTCACCGCCGCCGCCCAGCCAGTTGCTGACATGGAACTCGAAGTCGGCCTTCTTGCCCACCGACAGCAGCACAATACGGTCCAGTGCCGCGCGGGTATCTGCATCGAGCTGGTTGATGGTGGCCGGCAGCACGTCGGCGCCCTGCGAGAATCCGATCAGCATGACCTTGTCGCGGTGCCACTGCTGGCGGTAGTGATCGATGATCTTCTGCAGGTCCGCAGCAAAGCCCTTCGGCGTGCGCTCGCTCCAGAAGTAGCGCAGCGAATCGATGCCGACCACCGCCACGCCGTGCTCGTTGAGCGACGACGCCACGTCCTTGTCCAGGCCGGCCCAGCCACCGTCGCCGGAGACAAACACGGCCAGCGTGTCGCCGTTGCCGGCTGCAGGCACTTCCACCACCGGCAGGCCCTTCAGCGCAGCCGGTGGCGGTGCCAGGCTGACACCTGCCTGCGCCCCCATCACCCGCGCCGCAGCCACCAGCCCCGGCGAGGCGTCACCGCGCGCGGTGCGCTTGAACTCGCGCGCCATCGCCACCTGCTGCACGAACCCGCTGGCCTCGCCCACCTTGCAGCCGTGATCACCGGCCGCACTCAACCACGGGAAGTTCAGTTCGGCGGGCTGCAACCTGTTGCGCTTCACGCCATCGCCGCAGACCATGCGTTCGTGGCTGTGGTCCGGGCAGAAGCCGGTGGTGAGCAGGCCGGCGAATACCTGGGTATCGGCCTGCGCCGCCAGCGAGTAGGCCATTTCGGCACCTTCACCATCGCCGCCGACCAGCGGCAGGTGGTAGCCGGGCAGATGCAGCGACGCCTGCAGCCAGCGCGAGAAGTTCTCGACATCGCCGGAACCAAAGGAGCAGGTCGGGTCACCCTCGCGCTTGAGCACGCCGCGCAGATGCGCGATGTCCACGGCCGCGACCATCGCGCCATCGGCACGCAGCGCCTCGATCGGCAAACGGCTGGTATCACCGCCGGCAGAAGGTTCATGGAACCAGATCACTACCCGCTGCGGCGTTCCCGACGGCATATGCACCGGAATCTGTTCGAACCGCCCGTGGCTGAACTGCTGCACGTTGGCCGCCGCCATTGCCGGCAGCGCAGCCAGCGCCAGTACCACACCCATTGCCCTGCCCAGCCCTGCACGCTTCATATCGCAGCCCCGATGGAATGCGCACACGATACGCCGCCACCGCGTGCACGGCACGTACCGGCGCAGGCCGTTGGGGGTTCAGTGAGGGGCGGGACGGCGGCTGCGGCGGTACAACGCCAGCGCCAGGTACAGCAGCCAGCCCACGATCACCGCAATCACAACCTTCTGCCCCAGCCCACGCGGTGGCCCGGCGCGCCACAGCACGTGCAGCCAGAGAAGCACGAACGCAAGCCACGCCCAGCCCCAGAGCAGGCCAGCGGCGGACTGCCAGCCCGGTTCGCGGCGCAGGTACCAGGCCTGCAGCAGCATGCCGACGCTGGCACACAGGAACGCGGTGTTGGCCGCCAGCCCATGGATGAACGGTGCCAGCAACGGCGTTGCATCGGGCAGCCAGCTGTCACCGATGGCGACGGTGGCCAGCCCCAGTGCGGACACGGTGAACAGCAGCGGCGCGGCCCCACTGCGACGCGGGCCGATGCTGCCGCGATACAGCGCGATGCCGAGCACCGCGATGGCCAGCGCCAACAGGCAATACGCCGCGCGCAGTGCCAGCCCCCACGGCCCATGCAGGTAGAGGCTGAGCGTGGCCCGCACCCAGTCCAGGTCGGTGCGCGCGAACTGGGTCCACAGTGCAGTCGCCACGAACAGCAGCAACGCCACCATCGCCAGCACTGCCGCCGGACGCGCGCGGTTCATGGCGCGGCATCCGGATGCCGCGCCTGCCACTCGGCCAGCGCCTTGCGGTAGCGCTGCAGCTCATCGGCATACAGGTCAAGCACGCACAGCGGGCAACCACTGCCGCAACACTCGTTGGGACCGGGTTCTTCCGGCGGCAGCGGGCGGGGATCGGGATCAGGGACGGACACGGTCGGAAACGGTGATCGGGGAAACAGCGCCCAGTGTACCGGGCGGGCTCAGCGGCCCAACTGCCGGCGCAGGTTGTCGCGGGCCGCGGCATCCAGGCGCTGGTGGAAGAAATCGCTGAGGAAGATGCGTGGCGCGCGCAGCAGGCCCTGCAGGAAGCGCCGGCGCCCGGCACGGTACAGGAAGCCCGGTACCACGCCCGTGTACTCCTCGGCCACGCCGCGGTCGTAGGCGGCGAACACCGGTTCCGGCGCGGCCAGGATCGCCATGTCGCAGTCCAGGAACAGCGCGGCCTCGGCATCGACATCGTCCGGGCCGAGCTCGCCATGGCGGGCGGTCAGCAGGATCAGCTGCTCGACCCGGGTGCCATCGACGGCGGCCAGTTCCGGTGCCTGCGCGATTGCCTGCAGCGCCAGCTGCGCCGAGCGTGCCTCGTTGTCCTTGCGCCCGGCCTGGTAGATCGCATCGTGGTAAAGCGCGGCCAGATAGACCTCGGCCGGCTGCTGCCAGCCCGGGCCATCAGCCACCTCCTGGCAGTGCTGCAGCACGGCGCGCACGTGGCCGAAGTGGTGGTAGGCGCGAGGCGGCGTTGCATAGCTGTCCTGCAGCGCCTGCCACTGCGCCGGGGCAAGCGAGAGCGGTGAGAAGTCCATGCCCGGATCATCCCGCCTGCGCCGGCGGCGGGCAAGCTGACTGTTTTTTCACCACGCACTCACAACGCTTGCCGGGCGCGGCCTGGGCGCGGTTGTCCACAGCTTTGTCGAGCGCTGGTCCACACCGGTTGTGGATGAACCGCGACGCCGACCAACGGTCGCTGCAGCGGAACATCCCTGGGTCTACACTCGCCACAGGCGGGAGCGCCCGCCGCTGCCGGGAGCTGTCATGTACCGTCCTTCCGTCCCTTGCCTGGCCCTTTCGCTGCTCGCCCTCTGTGCGCCGGCCTTCGGCGCGGACCCGGCGCCGCCTGCAACGGTGGTGACCACTCCAACCATCACCGTGTCGGCCCCGCGCGTGCCGACGCCGGAGGAAGTGTTCGCCATTCCGGCGGACCTGCGCGCGATGCTGCAGAAGCAGGTGATCCAGCGCAGCTACTCCCGCGACCAGCGCCTGCAGGCGCTGGTGGAAATGATCTTCGACCAGCACGGGCTGAACCTGCAGTACGACGCCAATGCGACCTACACCGTCAGCGAGATCTGGCAGCACCGCCAGGCCAACTGCCTGGCCTTCACCCTGCTGTTCGTGACACTTGCCCGCGAAGCCGGCATCCAGGCCCGCGTGCAGGAAGTGGGACAGGTGGTGTCGTGGTACCAGGACCAGCAGAACGGCGTGGTCTACAACGTCGGGCACGTCAACGCCGGCGTCGACGTCGGCGGGCGTTTCGGTACCGTCGACCTCGACCGCAACGTGCTCTACGACCGGCGCGGGCCGGTTCCGGTCAGCCGTGCGCGGGCCTTGGCGCATTTCTACAACAACCGCGGCGCCGAGTACCTTGCCGAAGGTGACCTGGTGGGCGCACGCGCGTTCTTCGACGCTGCGCTGGCCCAGGACAGCGGGTTCGCTCCGGTCTGGAACAACGTCGGCGTGCTCGACCATCGCGCAGGCGACAACGAGGGCGCCCGACAGGCCTTGGACAGGTCGCTGCAGCTGGATGGACGCCAGGATGCCGCGCTGACCAATGCCTCGGCCCTGTTCCGCAGCCTGGGCCTGACCGCGCAGGCGCAGGCGCTGGAGCGCCGGTTGACGTCGGTGCAGCGCGAGGACCCGTTCGCGCAGTACATGTTCGGCGCCAAAGCCGAGCGTGCGGGCCAGCTGGATGCGGCGATCCGCTACTACCGCCAGGCGGTGCGCCTGTATGACACCGCGCACCAGTTCCACTTCGGGCTGGCACGGGTCTATTTCCTGGCCGGCCAGCTCAAGCGTGCCGATCGCGAAATGCTGCGCGCGCAGGAACTGGGCGGGGCCCAGGAGCAGGCACGCTACCAGGCCAAGCTGGACAGCCTGGCGCGCTGGCGCGCGCAGCAGGCCAGGCGCTGAGGTCCGGTCAGGCCTTCTTGAGGAAACAGGTCTTCAGGACCAGCCCCTTGATCTTGTCCGAGTTGCCTTCGATGTGCTCGGCATCGTCCTCGACCAGGCGGATGTTGCGGATCACCGTGCCCTGCTTCAGCGGGATCGAGGAGCCCTTCACCTTCAGGTCCTTGATCACGGTGACGGTGTCGCCGCTCTGCAGCGAATTGCCGTTGCTGTCACGCACGACCAGGGTCGAACCGGCGCTTTCCTCGGCGGTCCACTCGAAGCCGCAGTCGGCGCAGATCCACAGCGCGCCATCGGCATAGGTGTTTTCCAGGGTGCACTGCGGGCAGGCGGGGGCGGACGACATCGGCAAGTACCTCGAAATGAATCAACAGGCGCCATTGTAACCGGCCGGCCTTTTCCCCATTCCGCCGGGAGGGGGGCCGGCGGCCCTCCTTCACGGCAGGACGGTGGAACTTGCAGTTGGTAGCGAACTGCAGCAGAGTGCGCGACCCCTGATCGTCCCCGGAACTCCCCATGCGCCTCGGCATCGACTTCGGTACCAGCAACTCCGCCGCCGCCATCGTGCATGAGGGAAAACTGCTGCCGATCCGCTTCGGCGACGCCGAGCAGTTCCGCACCAGCGTGTACTTCCCCGGCGTGGTGCCCGACCCGGACGACTTCCAGCTCGACGACGGCCAGGAACACCAGCTGCAGCAGATGATCGACAGCGCCGCCCGCGCAGCGCGTGCCGCCGGCCAGGAACGCACGCCACAGGCGCTGCGCCGCGAAGCCCTGCGCGCGCTTCGCCGCGAGTGGATGGAAGCCCGTGCCGGCCAGGAACGCAGCGCCAGCGACCTGCTGCAGAACGCGGTCTACGGTGATGAGGCTCTGGAAGCGTATTTCGAGGAACACGAAGGCAACCTGGTGCAGAGCCCGAAGTCGATGCTGGGCTACAACCTGCACCCGCGCGCCAGGCAGACCATCACCGGCATCGCCGCGCACATCCTTGAACACATCCGCCTGACCGCCAGCGCACAGCTTGGCCGCCCGCTGCGTGCCGCCCTGCTCGGCCGCCCGGTGCAGTTCCGCAGTTCGATCGGCGCGGCCGGCAACGACCAGGCACTGGACATCCTGCGCGAGGCCGCCACCCAGGCCGGCTTCGACCAGATCGATTTCCTTGAAGAGCCGGCGGCGGCGGCCATGCACTACCACGCCGAAAGCCGCGAGCGGCACCAGGCGGTAATCGTCGACATCGGCGGCGGTACCACCGACATCGCGCATGCCGAAGTCGGCGGCGACGACGCACCGCGCATCCACCGCGCCTGGGGTATCGCCCGTGGTGGTACCGACATCGACCTGGCGCTGAGCCTGTCCAGCTACATGCCGCTGTTCGGCCGCGGCATCACCCGCGTGCCCACCCACCACTACGTGGAAGCGGCCACCGTGCAGGACATGACCCGGCAGCGCGATTTCCGCCTGCACAAGTACGACCATGTGGACGCGCCCTGGGGCGACCGCCTGCAGGCCCTGCAGGACACCGGCAACACCGCGCGCCTGTACCGCGATGTCGAACGCGCGAAGATCGCCCTGAGCGCCGCCAGTGAACACCGCAGCACGCTGGACTACATCGCCCGCGACCTGCATGCCGACAGCAGCGCCGACGGCCTGGCCTCCGCCGCGCATGGGTACCTGGAGCAGATCCGCGAGCTGCTGGCCCAGGTCCGCAGCGATATCGGTGGCGATCCGGACGCGGTGTTCCTGACCGGCGGCATGTCCCGTGCCGGCTACCTGCGCCAGGCCGTGGCCGAGGCCTTCCCGGGCGCCCGCATGGTCCACGGCGAACCCTCGCTGGGGGTGGTCCAGGGCCTTGCGCTGGCCGCAGCCAGCCAGGATTAACAAAACGTTACGCGGTCTAAGTTACCCTTGGTCGGCTAGAACCCAGCTGCACCTTCCACCGGCCACGCCGGTGCGTGTCTTCCGTGCAGCCCGGCCCGCCCTGCGGGCCTAGCGACCATGCCTTCCTGGCTCGTTCATGGTCCGCGTACCACCGGAGCCGCCATCGAGACCCGCTTTGGGCACCCGCCAGGCCCCAGAGGCCTTACAACCTGACGCAGCACCTGCACCCATCGACTGCCGCCGTTGTGATGCGGTCTGTTGCCGGCTGCCCGTGCTGCTGCAGCCCGGCGACCAGGTGCCCGGCCAGTTCCTTTCGCGCGACGCCCACGGCCGTGCCGTGATGGCACGCAACGAGGAAGGCTGGTGCGCGGCGATCGATCCCTATCACCTGCGCTGCACGATCTATTCGCAGCGCCCGGCGATCTGCCGCCAGTTTTCGATGGGCGGCGATGACTGCCGCCGCGAGCGGCAGGACTACCTGCGCCAGGCTGATGCCTGGTCGCTTTCCTCCCCTTCCACCTGACAGGAGCAACCATGCCCCGCAAGGCAAAGACCCCCGCGAAGGCCAGCAACAGCATCCGCAGCGAACGCAAGGGCGCGGCCGCCAGCACCGTGGTCAGCAGTGATTCGATCGCTTCGGACCTGGCTGCGTTCCGCAAGGCCGGTGGCAAGATCGAAGTCCTCGGCACCACCTGGGCGCTGAAGAAAGCCAGCTGACCCAGTACCGACCGCGGCGGCGCTGCCGCCGCGGCCTGCCGGACCGCACTCAGCGATCCAGGCGTACCTGCACACTGCCCGAATGCGACTGGATGCGGATGTCACCATCACCGCCGCCCAGCCGCGTGTCGAGGTGGCTGCCCGGCCCGTAGCGCGGCCGCTCCACCTGCCCGGCATCGCTGTTGATCGAACCGCTGAAGCTGTTCACCGACAGCTGCGCCGACACCGTGCGCGGCAGGCTCAGCGTCACCGAGGCGCTCACCGATTCGACGTTGACGCGGCCACCCGGTGCCAACCCGGCCGCTGCCAGCTCGATGCTGCCCGACACGGTTTCCACCGCCAGCCGCTGCACCCGCCCGGCGTCCACCTCGACCCGGCCGGACACGGTCTGCGCACCGATATCACCGGATACGCCGCCACCGGCCTCGATCCGACCACTGACCGTATTGACGTCAAGCTTCGGGGTCTGCAGGCGTGCACTGACACTGCCGCTGACCGTGTTGAGTTTGCTGTCGCCACTGCGCCCGGCCGCGCTCAGGCTGCCGCTGACCGTATCGGCCTGCAGGCGGCGCACGTCGATGCCGCTGATGTCCTGGCTGGCGCTGACCGTACTCAGCAGCAGTTCCACCGAGCGCGGCACATTCAGCACCAGGGTGGCGCCACCGTTGTTGTTGCGGCGCGGGTACTCGATCTCCCAGCGCACGCGGTTGGCGCTCTTCTCCTGGCGCAGCTGCAGGCCGTCACTGAGCGTGCCGGTGAGCTGCACATCATTGCGGTCCCAGCCGCGCACGGTCACCTTGCCGGCGACGTTGCTCAGTTCGATGCGACCGCCGGCGGCCAGCGTGTGGCGTTCGTCGATACGGGTGTCGGCCAGCGCCAGCGAGGGTGCCAGCAACAGCGCCACACAGCAGGAAATCAGGGTTCGGGTCATGGGGGTCTCCTCAGGTCGCCAGGCCGGACTCGGCGGCATAGGCCGCCTGCCGGGTCAGTTCCAGACGCAGCGCATAGGTGCGCTTGAGCTGGCCAAGCAGGTGCGGCGCACGTGGGTCCTGCGCCAGTGCGGCGCGGATCTGCGCGGCACTTTCATCGAGTTCATGCAGGGCCGGCTGCCATTCCGGCGCCCGGCCATCGGGCAGCGAGGCCACGGCCTGCTGGTACTGCTCGGTCATTGCAGCCGCCTGCAACTGCAAAGCGGACGGCGCCGGCATGCCGGGTTGCGCATGGCGCCACGGCGCCACCGCATACACCGCCAGGCTGGCCGCCAGCGCCGCGCCCACCGGCAGCCACCAGCGCCGCCTCGGACGCATGGGCAGGGCCACCACATTGCCCTCCGCTGCAGGTGCCGACGGTGGTTCACGCGGTGGCAGCCGGGCCGACAGGCGCTCCCAGCCATCGGCGGGCAGACTGCGTTCGCTGGGCAGGGCGCGCAGGCGTGCCAGCAGCGCGGAATCAGAATCGTGGTCGTGTGTCGTCATGTCATGTCTCCCAGCCGTGCACGCAACAAACCGCGCGCACGATGCAACTGTGCCTTGGAACTGCCGACAGCCATCTGCAGCTGCTCGGCGATTTCCTGGTGTTTCCAGCCTTCGATATCGTGCAATACCAGTACCGCACGTGCCCGTGGTGGCAACGTCGACAGCGCGCGCTCCAGGTCGCGCTCGGTGCCGGCGCAGCGGTCATGCACCGCCAGCTCCTGCAATCCGCCGTCGACCTCATCCAGACTGTCGTGATCCTGCCCGGCCGCGCGCCCACGCAGTTCCATCAGGGCGGCATTGACGCCCAGCCGATGCAGCCAGGTCGACAGGCTGCTCTCGAAACGGAACCCCGGCAGCGCCTTCCAGGCCTGCAGGAAGGCCTCCTGCAGCGCATCTTCGGCACGCGCCTGCTGCCCCCCACACAGCCGCCACAGCACCGCAAATACGCGGGGCGCATGGCGCCGGTACAGCAGTTCGTAGGCGGCGGTATCGCCAGCGGCCGCCGCCCGCACCAGGGCGGGTTCGTCGACGGCGTCGTTGGCGGCAGGCGGCGCGGGCATGGTGGTGTCGAGCATATCGCTTGGATGCGGCGGCCCGGGAAAAGGTTTAGAGCCCATCCACGATCGATCCCCTGCAACCTTTTCGGCGGCCGCTGCATCCATGCAAGGTCCTTCGTGAAAACGCCGTCCGGGAGTCCTGCCATGTCCAGCCCATCCTGCGCCGCCCTGCTGGTGATCGCCGCCTGCGTCCTGTTGCAGGTACTGGGCCTGTCGCTGCAGCTCCGCCCCGACAACGGCCGCGCCTGCCTGCAGCAGCATCGCCAGGAGCTGGTCTGCCTGGCCTGGACCCCGGCGGTCGAATCCCCCGCACGCGCCGGGTAACATCGGGGGCCGTTCCCCCGCCGTAGTCGCCCCATGATGTTGTCGCTGAAGGACCACCTGCCGCCCTGGACCCACCCTTGGCTGAACTACGCCGGCGTCGCCCTGCAGATCGTGCTGGTGCTGCTGGTCGCCTGGCTGCTGCGTCTGCTCGCCCGTCGCCTGATCCGCCGCTTCGCCGAGCACTACACGCTGCCGCCGGAGATGGTGATGGGCGCACGCCGGATCACCAGCTTCGTGGTCTATTTCAGTGCCCTGCTGTACATCCTCAGCCTGCTCGGCGCGAAGCCGTCGGTACTCTGGACCGCCTTCACCGGCTTCGCCGCGGTGGGCGCGGTGGCCTTCTTCGCGGCCTGGAGCGTGCTGTCCAACATCTTCTGCACGCTGCTGATCTTCACCACCCGTCCGTTCCGCCTGCACGACTACATCGAGGTGCTGGAAAACGGCGAGAAACCTGGGCTGAAGGGCCGGGTGATCGACGTGAACCTGATCTACACGACGCTGCAGGAAACCGGTGATGGCCACGAGGGCACGGTGCTGCAGCTGCCGAACAACCTGTTCTTCCAGCGCACGGTGCGTCGCTGGCGCGACCCGGCGCAGGCTCCCGGCGGGATCCAGGGCGACGGCTGAGGGGGTTTTTTTCTTTGCAGGGCTGCGCCCTGCACCCGCCGAGGCAACGTCAACGTCAAAGGCTGGCCTCCTGTGGGATGGCGGGGTGGGGGGGGGGGGGGGGGGGGGGG
>NZ_JASJSU010000115.1:0-13420 GCF_030237045.1 Stenotrophomonas maltophilia group sp. Smal17 | reverse complement strand
CCGCCACTACCAGCAAACGAGCCTTACCCCAGGTCTCCCAGCCGTGCCTGCAGCGCCGCGATCGCGGCCAGGCCGGCGGTTTCCGTGCGCAGGATGCGCGGGCCCAGCTGCAATCCCTGGAACCCGGCCGCCGCCAACTGGTCGCGGTCGCGCGGCGACCAACCGCCTTCCGGGCCGATGGCAATCACGATGCCGCCGGCGGGTGCGGCGTCCAGCGTCGACAGCCGATGCGCGCCCTGCGGGTCCAGTGTCAGCCGCAACGTATCGGCAGGCAGTGCCGCCGCAGCCTGCGCCAGTGACAGGGGCGGACCCACCGGTGGAATACGCGCACGCCCCGACTGGCCGCACGCCGAGGTCACCACGTTGTTCCAGTGCGCTACGCGCTTCTCGGCGCGTGCGGCGTCGAGCTTCACCTCGGTGCGTTCGGCGTTGACCGGAATGATCGCTGCGACGCCCAGTTCGGTGGCCTTCTGCAGGATCAGGTCCATCTTCTCGCCACGGGCGATGCCCTGCAGCAGGGTGATCGCCAACGGTGATTCGTTGTCCACCCTGTCCACTGCGTCGATGCGGACCTGAACCTCGCGCTTGCCGGCCACGGTGAGGGTGGCGCTGTAGTCATGGCCGTCGCCGTTGAACAGCACGCAGGTATCGCCTTCGCGCAGGCGCATCACCCGCACCAGATGGTTGGCGGTCTCTTCCGGCAGGGCCAGGGTCTGGCCGCTGTGCAGCGCCAGGTCGATGGGGCAGCGGGTCACGCGCATGCAATCGCCTCGTCAATCGCTGCCAGCGTGGTATGTGCCAGCAGCTCCAGTTGTTCGTCGTCCACGCAATAGGGTGGCATCCAGTACAGCACGTCGCCCAGCGGGCGCAGCACCACGCCACGCTTCAGCGCGGCCTTGTAGGCGTGCAGCCCCAGCCGCAGGCCCGGGTCGAACGGCGTCTGCCTGTTGCCGCCACGCGACAGCTCGAACGCCACCACCATGCCGGCCTGGCGCACATCGGCCACATGCGGGTGATCGGCAAACGGTGCCGCCAGCGTGCCCATCACCGAAGCAATCCCGCGATTGCGGGCGATCACATCGTCGTCGCGGAAGATGTCCAGCGTTGCCAGGGCGGCCGCGCAGGCCAGCGGATTGCCGGTGTAGCTGTGCGAATGCAGGAACGCACGCTCGCGCGAGTCATCAAGGAAGGCGTCGTACAGCGCCTGTGTCGCCAGCACCGCGGCCAGTGGCAGGAAGCCGCCGGTCAGGCCCTTGGACAGGCACATCAGGTCCGGCATCACTCCGGCCTGTTCGCAGGCGAACAGCGTGCCGGTGCGGCCGAAGCCGGTGGCGATCTCGTCAGCGATCATGAACGCACCGTGTGCATCGCACAGTTCGCGCACGCGCTGCAGGTAGACCGGGTCGTACATGCGCATGCCGCCCGCGCACTGCAGGCGTGGCTCCAGGATCACCGCGCAGATCTCGCCCGGGTGCTGGTCGAACAGCGTGGCCAGCCCGTCGGCGGCCTGGCGCGCACGGTCGGCGGGGTTCTGTCCCGGCTCGGCCAGATAGGCATCGGGCGAGGGCGCGAACAGGCCTTCGGCCAGCAGCGGCGCATAGACACGGCGGTACAGCGGGATGTCACCCAGCGCCAGGGCGCCCAGGGTCTCGCCGTGGTAGCCGTTCTCCAGCGAGATGAAGCGCGTGCGGCGGGACTCACCGCGGTTCTGGAAGTACTGGAAGGCCATTTTCAGCGCCACTTCCACGCCGGCTGAACCGTTGTCGGCGTAGAACACCTTGGCCAGCGGCTCGCGGCCGGGTTGGCGCGGCGCCAGTGCCAGCAGGCGCTCGGCCAGGATGATGGCCGGCTCGTGGCCGAATCCGGCCAGCATCACCTGTTCCAGTTGCCCGGCCTGGGCAGCGATGGCGCCGCCGATGCGCGGCTCGGCGTGGCCGAACAGGTTGGTCCACCAGCTGCTGACCGCGTCCAGGTAGCGATTGCCGTCGTGGTCGATCAGCCAGGCACCTTCGCCGCGGGCGATCGGCACCAGCGGCAGGGCGTGCGGATGCTCGCGCATCTGCGTGCACGGGTGCCACAGCACCTGCAGGTCGCGCTGCCGCCATTGGCGGGCCAGCGGGGAGGGGGTTGGGTCTGCTAGCATTTCGGGCTCATGAACATGTTGCTGCCTGCACATTCTATCGGCCCCGGCGCAGGCGCCGGCCGCCGCGGAGACTCCGCATGAACGATGACCGTGCCGGCCGTCGCTTGCCGATCATCCATCGGATCACCGATGAAGAGAACGGTCCCTTCCAGCGCCAGCATCTGGACCTGGAATTCTCCAACGGCGAGCACCGCCGCTTCGAGCGCCTGGTCAGCCGTGGCCATGGCGCGGTGGTGGTGGTGCCGATGCTCGACGAGGAGACCGTGCTGCTGGTACGTGAATACGCGGCCGGCATGCATCGCTATGAGCTGGGCCTGGTCAAGGGCCGGATCGACGCCGGCGAGACGCCCGAGCAGGCGGCCGACCGTGAGCTGAAGGAAGAGGCTGGCTACGGTGCGCGCCGGGTCGACGTGCTGCGCGCGATGACCCTGGCCCCGACCTACATGAGCCATCAGTCGTGGCTGGTGGTGGCACGCGATCTTTACCCGGAGAAGCTCCCCGGCGATGAGCCGGAAGAGCTGGAGGTCGTGCCGTGGAAGCTGGCCGAGCTGGACCAGCTGATGCTGCGCGAGGACTTCTCCGAGGGTCGCTCGCTGGCAGCGCTGTTCATCGCCCGCCAGTGGCTGCAGGGAGCGCGATGATCAAGCTGACCACGGACCTGCGCGAGACGGCCATCGCCATCGCCCAGGAAGCCGGACAGGCCATCATGCAGGTGTATGCCGGTGGCTTCGACGTGCGGATCAAGGATGACAACAGCCCGGTCACCGCGGCCGACCTGGCCGCCAACCAGGTGATCGAACAAGGCCTGCAGCAGCTGACCCCGGAGCTTCCGGTCCTGTCCGAGGAATCGGCGCAGGTGCCATGGGAGCAGCGTCGCCACTGGGGCGCGTACTGGCTGGTCGACCCGCTGGACGGCACCCGCGAGTTCGTCAAGCGCAACGGCGAGTTCAGCGTCAACATCGCCTTGATCTACCAGGGCGCGCCCGCCTTCGGCGTGGTACTGGCCCCGGTCACCGGCATCGTCTGGCATGCCATGCGTGGCGAGCTGGCCTACCGGCGCCAGGGCCTGCATGACACCGTGCTGCGCACGCGTACGCCGGCCACCGCGCCGCTGCGGGTCGCCGCCAGCCGCTCGCACCGCTCACCGCAGACCGAGGCGCTGCTGGCCCGCATGGGCCGCATCGAGACCATTGCCCAGGGCTCGTCGCTGAAGTTCTGCCGGATCGCCGAAGGCGGCCTGGACGTCTACCCGCGGCTCGGCCCGACCTCCGAATGGGATACCGCCGCCGGCCAGTGCGTGCTGCACGCCGCAGGCGGTGCGGTACTGTCGGCAGCGACCGGCAAGCCCTTCCGCTACAACCGCCGCGAAACCCTGTTGAACGGCGATTTCATTGCCCTTGGCGACACCAGCCTGCCGTGGCGCGACTGGTTGTCCGATTGACCCTGGAGGCCGCATGAGCGCGCATGACACCCCCACCCCGCGCAGCGCAGCCAGCACCGAGCTGGAGCGCCTGCTGTCGATCATGGCGCGCCTGCGCGATCCGCAGGGCGGCTGCCCGTGGGATCTGGAGCAGAACTTCGCGACCATCGCGCCGTACACCATCGAGGAAGCCTACGAGGTCGCCGATGCGATCGACCGTGGCGACCTCGACGATCTCTGTGACGAGCTGGGCGACCTGCTGCTGCAGGTGGTATTCCATGCGCGCATGGCCGAGGAGCAGGGCGCTTTCGCCTTTGCCGATGTCGCCCGCGCGATCAGCGACAAGATGCAGCGCCGCCATCCGCATGTGTTCGCCGACGTCAGCGTCGATGATGCCGACGGGGTGATGCGCAACTGGGAGGCGATCAAGCGCGCCGAGCGCGCCGCCAAGGGCGAGCAGGATACCTCCGCGCTGGCCGGCATCTCGCGCGGCCTGCCGGAATGGCAGCGGGCGGTGAAGCTGCAGTCGCGTGCGGCCAAGGTCGGTTTCGACTGGCCGGGCCCGCTGCCGGTGCTGGACAAGGCGGCCGAGGAGCTGAAGGAACTGCGCGAGGAGTTCGAGCGCGGTGACCTTACCGGCAACAAGGTGCGGCTGCAGGAAGAACTGGGCGACCTGCTGTTCGTCTGCGCCAACCTGGCCCGCCACGCCGAGATCGACCTGGGCGCCGCGCTGCGCGGGGCCAATCACAAGTTCGAGCGTCGCTTCCGTTCGATGGAAGCGCAGGCCGAAGCGCAGGGCAGCACGTTGGCGGCGATGGACCTGGATGCGCAGGAAGCCTTGTGGCAGCGCGCCAAGACGGCGGAAAAGGCGTGAAGACCCTCGCCCTGTTCCTGCTGACCGCGCTGGCCGAGATCGTGGGCTGTTACCTGCCCTGGTTGTGGCTGCGTAAGGGCGGGAGCATCTGGTTGCTGTTGCCGGCGGCGGCCAGCCTGGCCCTGTTCGCGTGGCTGCTGACCCTGCATCCGATCGCCAGCGGCCGCGTCTATGCCGCTTACGGTGGCGTCTACATCGGCACCGCGCTGTTCTGGCTGTGGCTGGTCGACGGCATCCGCCCCAGCCGCTGGGATCTGATCGGCGCAGCACTGTGCCTGGCCGGCATGGCGGTGATCATGTTCGGGCCGCGCACCCCCTCTGTGTAGCGTCGAGCGTGCTCGACTGCATCTGCGAGGGCCAGTCGAGCATGGCTTGACTCTACAAGGGCAGCGCCACCGGATCATGCACTGCCGCTTTCCCTCCCGGGAAGGCGCATGATGGGGCTGACCACGGCCCCCGGAGCACGTGCATGTCCCGATTCGCCAGCTTCCGCGAGTTCTATCCGTTCTACCTCAGCGAGCACCGCCATCCGGTGTCCCGCCGGCTGCACTTCATCGGCAGCTGTGGGGTGCTGCTGCTGATTGTGGCAGCCCTCCTGCGCGGGCAGCCGATGCTGCTGCTGGCCGCGCTGCTGTGCGGCTACGCCTTCGCCTGGATCGGCCATTTCTTCTTCGAGAAGAACCGCCCGGCCACCTTCCGGCATCCCCTGTATTCGTTCGTGGGTGACTGGGTGATGTTCGTGGACATCCTCCGCCGACGGGTTCCCTGGTAGCCCAGGCTGTGCATGCCGCCTTCACGCGCTATGCTGGGGCCTGGACGTCATAGATAAGGAAAGCGCGATGTTCCCCACCATGTTCTTTACCGTGGTACTGGCCTTCGTGGCCGTGGTCATTCTGTTCAAGGCAGTACGGATGGTGCCGCAGGGATACGAATGGACCGTCGAGCGCTTCGGGCGCTACACCCACACCATGACCCCTGGCCTGCACTTCCTGATCCCGATCGTCTACGGGGTGGGGCGCAAGGTGAACATGATGGAGCAGGTGCTGGACGTACCCAGCCAGGAAGTGATCACCAAGGACAACGCGGCCGTTCGCGTGGATGGCGTGGTGTTCTTCCAGGTACTGGATGCGGCCAAGGCCGCCTATGAGGTGGCCAACCTGGAAGTGGCGATGATCGCCCTGGTACAGACCAACATCCGTACCGTGATCGGTTCGATGGACCTGGACGAATCGCTGAGCCAGCGCGAGGTGATCAATGCGCAGCTGTTGAGCGTGGTTGACCATGCCACCAACCCCTGGGGCGTGAAGGTCAACCGCATCGAGATCCGCGACATCCAGCCACCGCGCGACCTGCTGGATGCGATGGCCCGGCAGATGAAGGCCGAGCGCGAGAAGCGCGCGCAGATCCTCGAGGCAGAAGGTTCGCGGCAGTCGGAGATCCTGCGCGCCGATGGCGAGAAGCAGGCTACCGTGCTGGAAGCCGAAGGTCGCCGCGAGGCCGCGTTCCGCGATGCCGAGGCGCGCGAACGCCTGGCCGAGGCCGAGGCCATGGCCACCAAGGTGGTGTCGGCAGCGATCGCTGAAGGCGACGTGCAGGCGATCAACTACTTCGTTGCGCAGAAGTACGTGGAGGCGTTCAAGGAACTGGCGAGTTCGCCGAACCAGAAGCTGGTGCTGATGCCGATGGAAGCCAGTGGCGTGATCGGTTCCATCGCCGGCGTGGCCGAGCTGGCCAAGCAGGCGCTGGCGTCCCAGGGCAATGCACCGGCGGGCAAGCGGCCCCCGCCGATCGGGGGCTGACATGCGTTGGGAAGTCGTAGGCTGGGGCGCACTGGCATTGCTGCTGTTTGCCGCCGAGGCACTGGCGCCAGGCGCGTTCATGTTGTGGATCGGCATCGGTGCGGCGGCCGTGTTCGTACTGGTTGCCGTGTTCAGTGGCATTCCCCTGTTGTGGCAGGTGGTGGCGTTCGTGCTGCTGAGCATTGTTTCGATCCAGTGCTACCGGCGCTGGGGCAGGGCAAGGGCGCGGCCCAGCGATGCGCCCTTGCTCAACCGCCGCGCCGAGCAGCTGGTCGGACGGGTGGTGCCGTTGCAGCAGGGCATCGTCGGCGGGCAGGGCCGGGTCAGCATCGACGACGCGTACTGGCAGGTCAGCGGCCCGGAACTGCAGGCCGGCAGCCTGGTGCGGGTGGTGGCGGTGCAGGGCAGCACGCTGCAGGTCGAGCCGGCAGACCGCCCCCTGTAGAGCCGCTGCGCTGCGGCACGCCTGCGGGCGACCGATCTGGGATAATGGGGATTCTTGTTTCCTCTGCTGCCGGACCCGGTCATGACCCAGAAGACGCTGCTCAACGATACCCACCGCGCCCTCGGCGCCAAGATGGTCGATTTCGGGGGTTGGGACATGCCCATCCACTACGGCTCGCAGCTCGACGAGCACCATCTGGTGCGTCGCGAGTCGGGTGTGTTCGACGTCAGCCACATGACCGTGGTCGACCTGCGCGGTGACCAGGTCAAGCCGTTCCTGCGCCGCCTGCTGGCCAACTCGGTCGACAAGCTGAAGGTGCCGGGCAAGGCGCTGTACTCGTGCATGCTGAATCCGCGCGGCGGCGTCATCGACGACCTGATCGTCTATTACCTCGGCGACGATTTCTTCCGCATGGTGGTCAACGCCTCCACCCGTGAGAAGGATCTGGCCTGGCTGCGCGAGCAGGCCGCGCCGTTCGGCGTCAGCGTCGAGCAGCGCCCGGACCTGGCCATCCTCGCCGTGCAGGGACCGCAGGCACGCGACATCGTGGCCGGCCTGGTCGGCGGCGCCGACCGCGACGCGCTGGCCAAGCTTGGACGTTTCGCTGCCCTGCAGGTCAAGGCCGACGATGGTGTCGAGCTGTTCGTCGCCCGCACCGGTTACACCGGCGAAGACGGCTTCGAGATCCTGCTGCCGCAGGATGCGGTGGTCGCGTTCTGGAACCGCCTGCTGGCCGCGGGCGTGAAGCCGGCGGGCCTCGGTGCCCGTGACACCCTGCGCCTGGAAGCCGGCATGAACCTGTACGGCCAGGACATGGACGAGGACATCAGCCCTTATGAAGCGGCACTGGCCTGGACCGTGTCGCTGGACGAAGGCCGCGACTTCATCGGCCGCGACGTGCTGGAAGCGCAGAAGGCTGCCGGCACCGCGCGGCAGATGATCGGCCTGGTGATGGACGAGAAGGGCGTGCTGCGCCACGGCCAGGCGGTGACCACCGCCAGCGGCCAGGGCGAGATCCTGTCCGGCACCTTCTCGCCAAGCCTGGCCAAGGGCATCGCGTTTGCCCGCGTGCCGGCCGGCGAACTCGGCGAGGTCACCGTCGATATCCGTGGCCGGCAGGTGCCGGTGCGCGTGGTCAAGTTCCCCTTCGTGCGCGAAGGCCAGGCCCAGCCCGGCGTGCTTGCCGACGCCTGATCCGAACGTGCCGGCCGTCACTGACAGCAGTGGCGGCCGGTTGGTTACACTAGCCCCGTTTTTTCCACCCCTGCATATCTCTGGAGCAGTCCCATGAGCGAGATCCCCGGCGACCTCAAGTTCCTCAAGTCCCATGAGTGGGCCCGTGTCGAAGGCAACGGCCGCGTCACCGTCGGTATTTCCGACCACGCCCAGGGCCTGCTCGGTGACCTGGTGTACGTCGAGCTGCCGGAAGTCGGCGCGACCGCCAAGGCCGGCGAGCAGATCGCCGTCGTCGAATCGGTCAAGGCCGCTTCGGACGTCTACAGCCCGATCAGCGGCAAGGTCGTCGAGGTCAACTCGGACCTGTCCGACAAGCCGGAAACCATCAACGAAGATGCCTACGGCGAAGGCTGGATGTTCGTGGTCGAACTGACCAACGCCGAAGAGCTCAACGAGCTGCTGGACCCGGACGCATACGCCGAAGCCCTGGAAAACGAAGACCACTGAGTCGTCGTTCCCGGGTTCGGACACGGCCACCTTCGGGTGGCCGTTTTTGTTTTGGCGAACGCGCCGGACTCATGACGCAGGGTTCGCTGCACACCCTCGACGCGGCATCAGCCGACCTGCGGGCGGTGCCGACGGGCGTGCGCAGTTTTGCGCAAATCCGCGTTTCCACCCTGCGTCGGCGCGTCCGGATGTGAAAACTTTTCGCCCCCCGTTGCGGTGCCGTTGTGCTGGCGTTGGCACTGGCGACGACCGCCGTTGGCGATGCGTGTCCGTCACTGCGAATCGCATCCGTGCATCTACGCGGAGTGCCTATTTCAAGTGTTTTTTGTTCAACGCATGCATTGCTGGTGTTGTCGCCAGCGTGCGTGCGTTGTGCTTTGAGGGTCGTTGCGAGCGGAGCGCAACGGCCGTGCAGGCGCCACCGGGAATGGCGCGGATGTGAAAATTTTTCGCGGGGGTTGTTGACAGTAAAAAAAACCGTGATTAGGTTTCGCCTCAGCAGACCTTGCCTGCCCAACCGAGTGCGCAGAATCAATCGTCCGATGCGAAGCAGCCCCTTCAAGACCACCGCGACCCTGATGACGGTGGACATGGCCCCGCTTCCCCCGGAGAAATGCAAGGCACCTCCCGTTCCGATGCCCGCTCCGCCGATCGAGGCGGGCATTGCCGCATCCGTAACGGCGCGCCTGACGCGCCGGCGGTCCCCGCACGCAGCACCTGCGGGTTTGATCCACCTGGGCGTTTCAACTCCCTATCACTGACGAGGAGCCATCCCATGGCAACCAAGAAAGCTGCGAAGAAGAAGCCCGCCGCCAAGAAAGCGGTGAAGAAGGTCGCGAAGAAGGCCGCTGCCAAGAAGGCAGTGAAGAAGGTCGCGAAGAAGGCGACCGCCAAGAAGGCAGTGAAGAAGGCTGCGAAGAAGGTCGCCAAGAAGACCACTGCGAAGAAGGCAGTGAAGAAGGCGGCGAAGAAGGTAGCCAAGAAGTCCACTGCCAAGAAGGCCGTCAAGAAGACCGCGAAGAAGGCCGTCAAGAAGGTAGCCAAGAAGGCCACCAAGAAGACTGCCAAGAAGGCCACTGCCCGCAAGCCGGCCAAGAAGGTCGCCAAGAAGGCAGTAAAGAAGACTGCAAAGAAGGCGGTGAAGAAGGCAGTCAAGAAGACCGCGAAGAAGGCGACCAAGAAGGCTGCCCCGAAGAAGGCAGCGAAGAAGGTTGCCAAGCGCAAGCCGGCCGCCCGCAAGAAGAAGGCCGCTCCGGTCGCTCTGCCGGCAACTCCGGCGCCGCTGATCTAAGTACTTCCCGATAGCCGCATCCTGAAACCCCTTCCCTGTTGCCCAGCAGGGAGGGGGTTTTTTTATGGGGGCTCGCCGGCGTGGGCAACGGTAGAGTCGGCTGTCAGTCGACTGCGTCACCGCACTTGTAGGGTCGAGCGTGCTCGACTCCACCGATCACCGGCAGGCGAGCACGGCTCGCTGCAGACGAACCAAAAGGGCGGCCCGCAGGCCGCCCCTCATACTTAAGGCACAGCTCGCCAGATCAGCGCGGCGACGCCACCGCACGGTTGCTCGAAGCACCCTTGCCCTTGCGCTTGTCCTGCTGCGCCGGGCTCGCGCCCTCGGCCATCAGGTTGTCGCTGCCGAAGTCGGTGTCCACGTCCAGCCAGCGCTGCGCTGGCAGGCCGAGCGCGGAATCGAGCACCGTCGGCAGCAGGCCGCTGGGCAGGCCGCTTTCGCCGTTCCACATGATGGCGATGCCGAGATCGCGTTCCGGTACCAGCGCGACCAGGCCGCGATAGCCCTGCACGGCACCGGCATGGAACACCACATCGTGGCCGGCGTAGTCGAAGGTGCGCCAGCCCAGTGCGTAGCCGGCCGAATGCAGGCGCTCGCGGCGCCAGCCCGAACGCATCTCGCCGGGGGTGTTGATCAGGCTGGAGTGCAGCGTGGCCAGCAGCGGTGCCGGCAGCACGTCCGGGCGATGGCCGGTGTGGGCCAGCAGCCACTGCGCCATGTCACTGGCGCTGGCATTGACGCCAGCGGCCGGGGCGACGCGGTAGTAGGTCGGCTTCGGCGTCAGCGATACCCAGCCGTTGCGGCTGCGCACGTGCGGACGCGCCCAGCGCGAGCTGGCCTGGATGCCGGCCAGGCCGAGGCTGGCATCGTTCATGCCCAGCGGCTTGAAGATGCGGCGTTCGACCGATTGTTCGTAGAAGCTGCCCGAGGCGGCATAGACCACGTCGCCGATCAGGCTGAAGGCCACGTTCTGGTACGCGTAGCAGTCGCCCGGCAGGCACTTCAGGCTGGTGTTGGCCAGCTTCTGGGTCAGCGCGTAGTACTCGGCGTTGCCTTCGATGTCGCGGTCGTAGGCGTTGTAGGGCAGGCCGACGCGATGGCTGAGCACGTCGGCGACGGTCAGGCGGTCGGTGGCCTCCGGTGAGTTCAGGCGGAAGCCCGGAACATAGTCGGTGACCTTGCTGTCCCAGCGCAGGGTGCCGTCGTTGACCAGCAGGCCGGCCATGGTGCCGGCGAATGCCTTGGACAGCGAGGCCAGGCGGAACACGGTATGCGCATCGACCGGCAGCGGGTTGTTGACGTCGGTGACGCCGTAGCCGCGCGCGCTGAGGATGCGGCCGCCCTGCACGATCGCCACTGCCATGCCCGGCACGCGCTCGCCATAGGTGAGCTGCTGTGCCATCGACTCGATGTTGGCGACGTTGAAGCCTGCGGCCGGGGCCTGCACCTGCGGCACCAGGCCGGTGCGGTAGGCCGCCGGCTGGGTGTGGGCGACGGCGGTGGCGGCGGTCGATTCGATGTTGGCCGGCATCGGTGGCAATGCCGGCGGGGTCTGCGCGGTGGTGGACAAGGCAACGGGCATCAACATGCCCAGCAAACCGGTGGCCGCCGAACGGATCGGACGGCGCAGGCTGTTCTTTTTCATCGGTTGGACCCGTGCGCGACTGCTGATGGCGATTCTAGCGCCGCTTTTCCCCTGTGCACAAACAAAGCGAAGATGAATGCGCATCTCGTTGAAAAAGTTGGAATTTTGACGCTCCAAATGCGTGTGTCGGAACGTGTCATCCGGACCTTCCGTAGACCTGGCCCCAACGTTCATCGGCGGTCGCCTGCTGGCGATGTTGCATTGCATTGGCTAACGTACGCGCTTCACTGCGCCCGGAGCCTGCGATGCCACTGTCCAACCGCCGTCTGTGGGCGAGGGACGCCGCGTGAGCGCGGCATCGGGCAAGGGGCCGCTGCGCGGACTGGTGGCGGCGCTGCGCGAGTCGCCGGCGCTGTGGTGGTCCTTCCTGTATTTCTTCTGCCTGCTCAGCGGTTACTACGTGCTGCGTCCGGTGCGCGAGGCGATGGCGGCCTCGGCAGACCTGGAGACGGTGTTCCCGCCGATCCTGATCGGCTGGTTCGACCGTCATGGGATCGCGCTGAAGGACTTCGTCCTGCAGTTCCTGTTCACCTGCGTGTTCGTGATCATGCTGGTGTTGCAGCCGGTGTACGGCTGGCTGGTCAGCCGTTTCCCGCGCCGGGTGTTCCTGCCGGCGGTGTATGGCTTCTTCATCGTCACCCTGCTGGGGTTCTACGCGCTGTTCGACAGCGGGGTACCTGGCCGGGGCATGGCCTTCTTCCTCTGGGTCATGGTGTTCAACCTGTTCGCGGTAGCGGTGTTCTGGAGCTTCATGGCCGACGTGTTCTCCAACGTGCAGGCGCGCGCGTACTACGGCTACATCGGCGCCGCCGGCACCGTCGGTGCCTTCCTCGGCCCCATCATCACCAGTGCGCTGGTGCAGCGCGTGGGTATCGCCAACCTCATGCTGGTCTCGGCCGGCTTCCTGCTGGTGTGCCTGCTGTGCATCTGGCGGCTGCGGCATTGGGCGGTACTGCGCGAACGCGAGCAGCAGCTGGTGTCGGGCGAGCAGCCGATGGGCGGCAGCGTGCTCGATGGCCTGAAGCTGATCGTGCGTGAGCCGTTGCTGCGCTGGCTGGCGGTCATGGTGGTGTTCGGGGTGGGCGTGGGTACGCTGCTGTACAACCAGCAGGCCAGCATCGTGCGCGCGGCCTTCACCGACCCGGCGGCCAGTACCGCGTTCTTCTCACGCATCGACCTGGCGGTGAACGCGCTGGCGCTGTTGATGCAGCTGGGCCTGACCCGCTGGCTGCTGTCACGCCATGGCATCGCGCCGGCGCTGCTGATCCCGGGCTTCGCGATCCTGATCGGCTTCTCGGTGCTGGCTGCCTCGCCGATGCCACTGATGGTTGCGGTGGTGCAGGTGATGACGCGCGCCAGCGAATTCGCGCTGGCCAAGCCGGCGCGCGAAACCATCTACACCCGCGTGGACCGCCAGTGGCGCTACAAGGCCGGCGCGGCGATCGACACGGTGGTTTACCGCGGTGCGGACCTGAGCTTCACCTGGGTGCACAAGGCGCTGTCGTTGTTTGGATCGCATGTGGTGTTCATCGGTGGCGTACTGGTTGCCGGCTTCATGACCCTGGCCGCGTTCGGCGTGCTGCGCGAAGAAAAGAAGCTGCCGCGCGACCGCTGAACCGGTCCGGCTTTTTCGAGGAGAGGAACGATGTTGATGATCGCGCTGTTGCTGACCGTACTGGTCGCGGTGCTGCACCTGTACTTCCTGGTGCTGGAGATGTTCCTGTGGACCCGCCCGCTGGGCCTGAAGACTTTCCGCAATACGCCGGAGAAGGCCGAGACCACGCGGGTACTGGCGGCCAACCAGGGCCTCTACAACGGCTTCCTGGCGGCGGGGATCGTGATGGGGCTGGTGATCGATCAGCCGGTGCTGGTGACGTTCTCGCTGGCCTGCGTGGTGGTGGCGGGGTGCTATGGCGCGTACAGCGTGAGCCGTCGCATTTTCATGATCCAGGCGGTGCCGGCGATTCTGGCGTTGGTTGTTCGCGCGGTGGTGTGAGTTTCCGGCCAACGGCGCAGCCCCTCGTGGTTGGACGCTGAAAGCGGTTTATCGGTTGGGCCGGAGGGGTGAAGCCGGGCGGGGACGCCGTGAACCCATCCCTGGGGGCTTAGCCGCGCCATCC